>NZ_LUKH01000005.1:0-107383 GCF_001593695.1 Leisingera sp. F5
ATCGACATCAGCATGGCAATGCGGGCGGATGAATATCGAAGCCTTTGTGCCGGCGTTCTACGGAAATTTCTTTGCTGTCTGCCCGGATATCCGGAGCCTGTTTCCTGACGACCTGACCCAGCAAGAAGGAAAGCTGCTGGCCTCGCTGACCCATATCGCCGAAGCGCTGGATGACTCCGAACGGCTGGATTCGATCTTGCAACAGCAAGGTGAAAAGCATCGCAAACTTGAGGTGTCAGATGCCCATTTCCATGGCTTCATAAGCAGTTTCACCGGGGCTCTTGCCGACACACTGGGTCCAGACTGGAACAGCGAAGCACACCAGGCCTGGGCAAGATTTCTGACTCATGTGGCATCTAAGATGGACTTTCTCACTCGACGATAGGGCGGCCCGGACCGTCATTCCAGCCTACGTTGGATCTTCGGCGGTTTTCCGTTTGACGCTTCTCACGAACCGCCTTATACGCCGGTCCCACGACACCTGCCCAGGTGGCGGAATTGGTAGACGCGCTAGCTTCAGGTGCTAGTGTCCGTATGGACGTGGAGGTTCGAGTCCTCTCCTGGGCACCATATCCCCGAAAATATAGATGCACATTGTCTCTGGCCCAGCACTCGCCGTATTCTCGGGCTTGCTTGTTTCTGTAAGCTGATGGCCGCCCATCTCTGAGAGTGGAAGGTACGGCCGGAAATCCTGCCGTACCTTGCTATAAATATTATCTCAATTCGGCTCTTTTATCTGGTCCTGAGACTCTGACACTGGTTCCTGACCGGATTCCAAAACCTCAGCCTCTTCCACCGTCTCCGATACCTTGTCTTCCGGCGCACCAGTGATCAGCGGCAGCATATGTGCTGCTGCAAGACTGGCAACTTCCGGCGTTTCCGGCCGCTTCCAGGACAGGGTATCAAAGCTCGCACAATGTTCGCAAACCGGCGCCCATTCCGCGTGAATATGGTTGCAGCTATCACAGACCCATTGCGGCCCGCGCGGAGAGGTCAGCGCCTTGGCCAGCCAGCCCTGCACCACCTTGTCACCGGCACCTTCGCCGCGCTCGATCGCAGCCATCAGCGTCAGCCCACGAGCATCAGGTGCACGTTCGGCCAGATCGCTCAGCCAGCGGCGGGCTTCGGGGAAGTCTTCGGCGACGATGTTCAGCTCGGCCATCACCAGCCGGGTCTCGTCATCCTGCGGTTTAAGCCGGGCCAGCTGATCAAAGCGTTTGACGCGCTCGGCGGCGCTTTCCTCCGGCTCGATTTCTGCAAAGGCATGGGCCAGATCAGGGTGCGGCTGGCTTTCCCAGGTCTTTTTCAGCAGCCGGGCTGCCGGGCGTTTCTTGCCCTTGGCGATATAGGCGCGGGCGGCCATTGCCGCGGCCGGCACGAGATCCGGCGACAAGCGGTTGGCCTCGATTGCCTGCTCCTGCTGCTCGACCGTCGCGCCTTCGTCCAGGATCCCCTTTGAGGCCGACAGCGCCAGCACCGCGTCGCGGCGCTTGAACACGTCGCGCGGCAGGGTGCCGGTCTTGAGCTTGGTGGACAGTGTCTTGCGGGCACCGGCCCAATCCTCGGCCTGGGCCTGCAGACGCAGCAGCGTATCCTGCACTTCCTCATGCTTGGGTCGCAGCGCTAGTGCTTTCTCGGCCAGCTGGAGGGCTGTCTCTGTGTCGCCTTCGGACAGTTTCTGCTTCATGATCCCGCGCACACCGACAAAACGGGTCGGCTGGTTCGACAGCAGCCGTTTATAGGCTTCGGCCGCTTTGCGAGTGTCGCCGGTCATCTCCGCAGCCTGTGCCACCAACAGATCAGTCAGATCCGGCTTTTGCAGGTATTTCTCGGCCCGCGCTGCCTTGGCCAGCGCCAGACGCCCCTCACCCGAGGCCAGCGCCATCAGACCATCGGCCAGCGCCTGATAGCCTTTGCGCTCGCGCCCCTTATCCCAATACCGCGACAAGGCGGTTTCATCACCATTCAAAAAATGCAGCGTGGCAAGCAGAAGCGACAGCAGCTTGAGGAACAGCCAGACTCCCAAGACCAGTACGCCCAGCGCAATCACCGATTGCAGCGCACCCAGAGTATATTCAGTGCCGGCTACGGTTATCTGCACCCCGCCGGCAGTTTCCATCAGCAGACCCGCGCCGAATGCCAGAAGCGCGATAATCGCGACGAAAACGAGGATCTTCAACAACGACCAGAGCATGGCGGCTTCCTTATTTGGCTTGCAGGCTTTGAGCCAGATCAGTGGCGGCAGTCACGGCTGCCACCCGCGCATTTGCAGCGGCTTCCCAGCTGGACATAGCAGTTCGTGCAGAATCGGGCAGGGCAGAAAGTTCTGACAGAGCTTCCTGCAGCTTGCCCGCGGCCACGGCCGCTTCGGCGCGGGACAGGACCGCATCCGTATCGTCCCCGTCCCTCGGGGTGACAGAGCGGGCGCCCAGGTGACGGTTCACGTAATCCAGCAGGCCGCTGCCGTCCTTTGTGTCCTCCCGGGCGGAGGCCAGCGCCTCGCGGGCAGCCGGAGCGAACCCGTCCCGCAAGGCAGACAGCGACGCTACTCCGCTCTCCGCAGGACCGGACAAGGCTTCCGGAACATCAACACCGAGGGCCGCAAGCTCCTGCACACTGGCCGCATAGCTGTTACCGGTGTCCAAGGCAAAACGCAGCTGCGCCAGCTGCGTCTGGGCGCTGGCAATCCGTGCGGCCTCGGCACTCGCCGCGTCCATCGCCTGGGCGTGTGCCAGCATCTGTTCGACTTCGGAACGCTGCGCCGCAAGGCTGTCCTGCAGCTTACCCAGCTCGGTTTCAAACGCGGCCACAGCTTCGGGCGAGGCGCCTTCCGGAGGCCGGGTTTCCAGCGCCGCAACGCGTGCGACCAACGCCTCCAACTCCGCACGCAGCACCGCATCCGGCGCCTGCGCGGTTTTCAGCGGTTCGATATCGGCGGCAAAGGCTTCGATCTGCGCCTTAAGAGGCGACAAATCCGGCGACGGGCTGGCCTCGAATTGTTGTTTCAAGTCAGCCAAGGACGCCTGCAGGTCCGACTGACCGGTTTCCAGCGCCGTCAGATCTGTGCCTTGGTTTTGCAGCGAAGCCGGCAGAACACTGTCAAGCCAACCGCCCTGGCCGACAACAAATCCAATGACCGCAGCCACGGCGCCGCCCAGCAGGGCAGAACCGAATCCGCCGCGCTTCTCCACCACCCGTTCGATTTCGCGGGGCGGCTCAGCTTGCGCAACTGGCTCTGCCGGTTCAAAGGCGGTGGTTTCTTCCGAGGTCGCCTCCCAATCAGGAGCCGCAATTTCGGTCTCGGTCTCGGTCTCGGTCTCGGTCTCGGTCTCGGTCTCGGTCTCGGTCTCGGTCTCGGTCTCGGTCTCGGTCTCGGTCTCGGTCTCGGTCTCGGTCTCGGTCTCGGAAACCGCGGACTCGATGTTCTCAGATACGTCAACCGCATCAGTGGCGCTTTCGTCAGTCATATCCTGTTCAAGCGCTTCAGCGGTGTCCTCAACCGGCTGGGATTCACCGGGGCCAGGCTCAATCACGTCTTCCGGATTTTTCTTGTCAGCCACGCCGGCCTCCCCCTCGTTTCCTAAAATACATTCCTGCGAACACGCCGGACACTACTCTGCGTGCCCCTTACCCTCAAGCCGGGACAGCTGCGCTGCGGCATCAAGGACAGCCTCTTCCATGGCTTCGGCATTGGGTTCCTTACTTACGCGCAACACCTTGCAATTCAAGCTTTTCAATGGTTCGGCAACAGCCTGACTAAGCGCAATCAGGTGCAAATGCACAGCATCCTCGCACAGACTGGCAAAATGACGCGCAGTTCTGGGAGAAAAAAGCGGCACGATCACATCATTTTGCGCAGAAAGCACAGCCTGCGCCTCCCCTGACAACGGCAGAAGTATCTGATCATACACGGTTTGCGCACGGCAGGGGATACCGCCATCAGTAAGCCTTTGTGCAATCCCGCCCCGAGCATGGGTGCCCCGCAAATGCAAAAGCGGTGCTTCCGGCGGTTGTTGCAGCATTCTTTCGACCAATTCATCCGCGCATTGCCCCAGGCCAACCGCCTGCCAGCCGGCGTCCGCAGCAGCCCTGGCGGTGCGCTCGCCAACACAAAAAGCCGGCAGACCGGCCGCAGTTTCACGTGAAGCGGCTTCGACCCCGTTGGCCGATGTGAATATCACGCCTTTCACGCCATCCAGGCTGATTTGCGCCTGTGTCGGCCGAATCTGCATCAGCGGCGCATAGATCACCTGCAACCCGGCACGTGCCCCTTGGGGCAGCCCGGCCACAAACCGCTCTGCCGCTGCCAGCGGGCGTGTCATCAGCAAAGGCACCATCGCGGGCTCCCGGGATTGTTTGCAATCCGCTTAGGTGGTAGCCCCGGCGGCAAAGCGATGCAACGGTAAGGCCATGACAAAGACCCTGACAATTCTGGGGCTGGAGAGCAGCTGTGACGATACCGCCGCCGCCGTGGTGCGGCAATCGGAGGGCACCCAGCCCAAAGTTCTGTCTTCGGTCGTGTTCGGCCAGACTGAGTTGCACAGCGCCTTTGGCGGCGTGGTGCCGGAGATCGCTGCCCGCGCCCATGCCGAAAAGCTGGACATTTGCGTGCGCGATGCGCTGGCCGGGGCCGGGCTGACCTTGAAAGACATGGATGCGGTCGCCGTGACCGCCGGCCCCGGGCTGATTGGCGGAGTGATGTCTGGCGTTATGTGCGCCAAGGGCATTTCTGCGGCGACCGGCCTGCCGTTGGTTGGAGTAAATCACCTGGCCGGTCACGCGCTGACGCCGCGGCTGACCGATGGGATTGCCTTCCCTTACCTGATGCTGCTGGTTTCCGGCGGGCACTGCCAATACCTGCTGGTGCGCGGACCTGAGGATTTCACCCGCCTCGGCGGCACCATCGACGATGCTCCGGGCGAAGCGTTTGATAAGACCGCCCGCCTGCTGGGCCTGCCGCAACCCGGCGGACCCGCAGTGCAGGCGGAGGCGGAAAAAGGCGATCCCAAACGCTACCGATTTCCCCGGCCCTTGCTGGACCGGCCGGATTGCAACTTGTCCTTTTCAGGCCTGAAAACTGCATTGATGCGCATGCGTGACCAAATCGCGGCAGAAAAAGGCGGCCTTACCCGACAGAACCGGGCTGATCTGTGCGCCGGTTTCCAGGCCGCTGTGGTTGACACGTTGGCCGAAAAAACCCGCCGCGCTATCCGCCTGTATCTGAAAGAGCAACCTGCGCAACCAACCGTTGCCGTTGCCGGCGGGGTTGCAGCAAATACCGCCATTCGCGCCGCATTAGAGACTGTTTGTGCCGAGTCAGGCGCCGCCTTTACCGCACCGCCGTTGCACTTGTGCACCGATAACGCGGCGATGATTGCTTATGCTGGCCTGGAACGGTTCAAGGCCGGCGCCCGCGACGGGCTGGACCTGACCGCCCGCCCCCGTTGGCCGCTGGATCAAAGCAGTCCGGCGCTGATCGGATCCGGCCGAAAAGGAGCCAAGGCATGAGCATTTCTGTACTGGGATCCGGCGCCTTCGGCACAGCTTTGGCAATCTCCCTGGCAGGCAATGGCCCGGTAACCCTGTGGGCGCGCAACGCGATGAAAGCTCAGGCGATGCAGGACAGCCGCCGCAACGGCACCCGGCTGCCGGGCGTTGAACTGCCCAAGAATCTTGTGATCACTTCTGACATCGGGAAAGCCTGCGAATCCCGTGTCCTGCTGCTGGCGGTACCGATGCAAACCCTGCGTGGTGCCTTGGAACAGCACAAGGATCACTTGACCGGAAAGACGCTTGTCGCTTGTTGCAAAGGGATCGAGCTGGACTCTGGCCTCGGCCCGGTGGCAGTCATCCAGGAAGTTCTCCCGGGTACCTGTTCAGCGCTGCTGACGGGGCCGAGCTTTGCCGTGGATATTGCGCGCGGGCTGCCAACCGCACTAACCCTTGCCTGCAACGAGGCAGAGCAGGGCAAGGCACTCCAGGAGCAATTGACCACGGCCAACCTGCGGCTCTACCGCACCACAGACACCATTGGAGCCGAAATCGGCGGCGCTTTGAAAAACGTGATGGCAATTGCCTGCGGAGCGGTCATTGGGGCCGGGCTTGGCGATAGTGCCCGCGCTGCACTAATGACACGGGGATATGCCGAAATGCAGCGTTTGGCACTGGCCTGTGGAGCAAAATCAGAGACATTGGCCGGGCTATCCGGCTTTGGCGATTTGACGCTGACCTGCAGTTCCGAGCTGTCCCGCAACTACCGTCTTGGACTTTCCATTGGCCGGGAGGAGGATTTCGATTCCACCATCACAGTCGAAGGGGCAGCCACCGCAAAGGCGGTCGCGGAGCAGGCGCAAAGGATGAATTTGGACATGCCGGTCACACTCACGGTAACCAATTTGCTAGATCAACGCTTGACGATTGGCGAGGCAGCGGCACATTTGCTTAAAAGACCGCTAAAAGAGGAATAAAATGCTCATTGCATTGATCGCTCGTGACAAACCCGGCCATTTGCAAACCCGGCTGGACAACCGTGACGCCCATCTAGGCTATATCAACGACACCGGCGCCGTAGCGCAGGCAGGTCCGCTGCTGGATCAGGATGGCAATATGGCCGGATCTCTGGTTATTCTGGATGTCGAAGACATGGCAGCGGGTGAGACCTGGGCGGCAAACGACCCTTACAACAAGGCCGGCCTCTTTGAAGCTGTCGAATTGATCACCTGGAAAAAGGTCATCGGCTGATGCGCTACTGGCTGTTCAAATCCGAACCCTCCACCTGGAGCTGGGATGACCAGGTCTCCAAAGGCGACGCGGGCGAGGAATGGGACGGCGTGCGCAACTACCAGGCGCGCAATTTCATGCGTGAAATGAAGATCGGCGACCGCGGGTTTTTCTATCACTCGCAGAAAGAGAAATCCGTGGTCGGCATCGTTGAGGTCTGCGCCGAGGCCCATCCTGACAGCACCACCGAAGACGACCGCTGGGAGTGTGTTGACATCAAAGCAGTGCGGCCTTTTTCTAAGCCGGTTTCATTGGATCGGATCAAGTCCGACCCGCAGTTGGAAGATATGGTATTGGTCAAAAACTCCCGCCTGTCGGTGCAGCCGGTGAGCGAGGCGGAATGGTCTGCCATTTGCGCGTTGGGAGAGACAGATCCCAGCTGATCTGTCAATCTGTTCCTAAGTGGCTGAAACCATTGAGGAGAACAGTATGGAATTTCTGAGTGTGATCGTGGCGGCTGCGGCGGCATTTGCGCTGGGGGCAGGATATTACGGTGCCCTCGCCAAACCGTGGATCGAGGCCGCCGGTGTTGAATGTGATGAAGACGGAAAACCGAAGGGCGGTCAGAGCCCAATGATTTTTGCGATGGCTTTTCTCTTGCAGCTGATCGTTGTTGGCATGATGCGCCATGTGTTCACTCTGTCCGGCATCGAGACCCTTGGCGCGGGCCTGGTTGGCGGCGCAGGTGTCGGACTGTTCTTGATCAGCCCCTGGATTGCCTTGAACAACATGTATGGAATGCGGCCGGTGAAGCTGACGCTGATTGATAGCGGCTATGCGACGCTGGCCTGCGCAGTTGCCGGCCTGGTGCTGAGCCTGTTCTGAATTGAAAAAGGGAAGGACCTGAGGACAATCAGGACCTTCCCTTCCACCCCGCGTGCTCCACTATCCACCACACGCGTTTGAAAATCTGGTACCTGGCCGTCCTGGCCGGTGTCTTATGTGTAGCCCTTTGAAACACGATTCCGCAAATCAATAACCCAGACAATGCGAGCTAAATCAGCGACGCTGGAAGCCAGGCACAAAACCCCGGATCTCACTGCCGAAATTGTGAAACCTCTTGACAGATCGCAACATTATTTAACATTATTGTTAATATAAGGTATCTCCAGTCAAGAAAGGCACGCAATGCCGGTAAACTTCCCTAACGAGAGTGCCGCCTACCGCAAAGCCCGCAATGAACTGTTGCAAGCTGAGCTCGCTTTGCGCGCACAAACCGAAAAAGTTGCCGCCCTGCGCCGGTCTTTGCCTGCCGGCGGGCGGGCTGCGGAGACTTATGAATTCCGCTGCACCAGCGGCGCTTCGGCATCCCTGCTGGACCTGTTCGGCCAGCATAGCACCCTAGCGGTCTATTCTCTGATGTACGGTCCGGATAGCAAGGCCGCCTGTCCGATGTGTGCAGCGCTTCTTGATGGCTGGCGCGGACAAGTGTCCCATGTGCACACGCGCATGGGGTTTGCGATTGTCGCACAATCGTCGCCGGAACGGCTCGCAGCACTGCAGATCGCAAAGGGCTGGCAGGATCTGCCGCTCTATTCTGCTGCAGGTACCAGCTATCAGCAGGACTACTTGGGTGAAAACAGCGAGGACGCGCAGCTGCCAATGCTGCATGTCTTCACCAGATCAGAGGACGGTATCCGGCATTTCTGGGGATCGGAGATGCTCTTTGAGCCCAGCCCCTGGCAGCCGCGTCATGTCGATGCACTATGGTCGATGTGGAACCTCTTTGATCTCACGCCCGAAGGCCGCGGTGATCATATGCCCAGCCCGCGCTGAAATTCACCTCAGGAACGAAAAAGCGCCGCAGGAAATTCCAGCGGCGCTGATTTTTTTGGCAAGCACAGCTGCTTAGTAGCGGTAATGCTCCGGCTTGAACGGGCCCTCGGGCTTAACGCCGATATAGGCGGCCTGCTCAGCGCTCAGCTGGGTCAGTTTGACACCGATGCGGCCCAGGTGCAGGCGGGCGACTTTCTCGTCCAGATGCTTGGGCAGGATGTAGACGTCGTTGCCGTAGTGATCGCCGCGGGTCCACAGCTCAATCTGGGCCAGCACCTGGTTGGTGAAGGAGGCCGACATCACGAAACTCGGATGGCCAGTGGCATTGCCAAGGTTCAGCAGGCGGCCTTCGGAAAGCAAGATCATGCGGTTGCCCGAAGGCATCTCGATCATGTCCACCTGTTCTTTGATGTTGGTCCACTTGTGGTTCTTCAGCGCGGCAACCTGGATCTCGTTGTCGAAGTGGCCGATGTTGCCGACAATCGCCATGTCCTTCATCTCGCGCATGTGCTCGATGCGGATCACGTCCTTGTTGCCGGTTGTGGTGATGAAGATATCGGCAGAACCGACTTCCTCCTCCAGCAGCACCACTTCGAAACCGTCCATTGCGGCCTGCAGAGCGCAGATCGGGTCAGCTTCGGTGACTTTGACCCGGGCGCCGGCGCCGCGCAAACTGGCCGCGGAACCTTTGCCCACGTCGCCATAGCCGCAGACCACGGCGACCTTGCCGGCCATCATGGTGTCGGTGGCACGGCGAATGCCGTCGACCAGCGATTCTTTGCAGCCGTATTTGTTATCGAACTTCGATTTGGTGACCGAATCATTGACGTTAATCGCCGGGAACGGCAGCTGGCCGTTCTTCTGCAGATCATAGAGACGGTGCACGCCGGTGGTGGTCTCTTCGGACACGCCCAGAATCGCATCGCGGGTCTTGGTGAACCAGCCCGGGGACGCTTCCATACGCTTCTGGATCTGCACCTTGATGACAGCTTCTTCTTCGGACTGCGGCACCGGAATGATGTCTTCGCCCGCTTCGGCACGTGCGCCCAGCAAAACATAAAGGGTGGCATCGCCACCGTCGTCGAGGATCAGGTTCGGACCCTCAGGGAACATGAAGGATTTATCCAGGTAATCCCAATGCTCTTCCAGCGACTGGCCCTTGATCGCAAAGACCGGGATACCTGATTCGGCGATGGCCGCGGCAGCGTGGTCCTGGGTCGAAAAGATGTTGCACGACGCCCAGCGCACATCGGCGCCCAGCGCCACCAGCGTTTCGATCAGCACAGCTGTCTGGATGGTCATATGCAGTGAGCCGACAATCCGCGCGCCTTTCAGCGGTTTGCTTTCGCCGTATTCCGCGCGCAGGGACATCAGACCCGGCATTTCGGTTTCAGCGATGTCCAGCTCTTTGCGGCCGAACCCGGCCAGCGCGATGTCCTTGACGATGTAATCCCCGGCCATTGTCTGCTCCATTCAGGTTACGAGTAAAGTTGCAGCAGGGCCTAACACTGCAATTGTTGATATTCAACGAAGATACCCGCAGCCGGAGCCTATGGCTCTGGCTTTTTATGGTGGAGCAGGCTGTTGGGGGGAGCCTGTCAGGCGGCCAGTGTCAGCTTGGCGTGCCTGGGTCCGGCGCATTTTCCAAAATGTGGAAGAATGAGGAACCGGTCGCAACAACGCAACTGACCCCATTCGCATGTGTGACCAGAACAGTAAAAGTTCCGGTTTCATCCGATGACCAGACCTCAATCACAGTGGCCTCAGGACGGCTTTTCTGCAATCCGCCGGCGGTCAGCCGTTCGGAGTATCCGCTTTCCAGCTTCCGGGTCATGACCTCGCGGTCGCCGCAGCTGGCTGCCAAGGCTGGCGGCGCCGTCGCTGCCATGCCGAATAACAGTGAAATACCAAGAAGACGCTTAAACATGACAAACTCCTTTCCATTGCGTGTCACGTCACGAAAAGGGGTTGCCGCAGAGAGGGGGCGGTGCCCCTTGTATACCTATAATATTGGGCCGCGCAGTGCCCGTTTCAAACTCACAAGGCATAAACACTCCGTTTTTGCCTGTGTTCAGGCATCCCGCGGCCAAACCCGGCAAGCATTGCCGGGTTGCCGCACAACGGTTAGTCAAAGGGGGGAGTGCAGCGACAGGAAAACCTCATGCCCGCAAAACCCGCCCGCGCATGGCAGCGTATGCTGTCCGGCCGCCGCCTGGATCTGCTGGACCCGACGCCGATGGATATCGAGATCGAGGATATTGCCCACGGCCTGGCCTTTGTCGCGCGCTGGAACGGCCAAACCAGGGGGGATTTCGCCTATTCCGTAGCTGAGCATTCACTGCTGGTTGCAGACCTCTTCACCCGGATGCATCCCAAGGCGCCGGTCAAATGGCGGCTGGCAGCACTGCTGCATGATGCCCCCGAATATGTGATCGGGGATATGATCTCTCCGGTCAAAGCCGCTGTGGGACCGGGGTATGGCGAACTGGACTTGCGGCTGACCGCAGCCATTCACCTGCGGTTTGGTCTGCCCGCTGCCCTGCCCAAGACTGTGAAGACGCAAATCAAGCGGGCCGACAAGATCAGCGCCTGGATGGAAGCGGTGCAGATCGCCGGTTTTTCAGAAAAAGAGGCCAGCAGTTTCTTTGGACGTCCAAAGCCGGAAACCATCGAAGGTTTCAATATCGTTCTGCGCCCGCCGCTGGAAACCCGGGTGGCGTTTTTGGGCCGCCACGCGGAATTGATGGAGCAGCTTTGAGCTTTAGCGCGGGCTGCGTTTGGCCAGAATACGCTGCAGGGTACGGCGGTGCATGTTCAGCCGCCGTGCAGTTTCCGAGACATTGCGGTCGCACAGCTCATAGATCCGCTGGATATGTTCCCAGCGCACCCGGTCGGCGCTCATCGGGTTTTCCGGTGGCGGCGGCAGCACATCCTCGTTAGCCAGCAAAGCGTTCATGATGTCGGTGGCATCAGCCGGCTTGGACAGGTAATCTGTCGCACCGATCTTGACCGCTGCGACAGCCGTGGCGATGGCGCCATAGCCAGTCAGCACCACAACGCGGCTATCCGGGCGTTTTTCCCGCAGCACTTCGACCACATCCAGACCATTGCCGTCTTCCAGCCGCAGATCCACCACCGCAAAGGCCGGCGGGCGGGCCGTTGCAATGGCACTGCCTGCGGCAACCGACCCCGCGGTCTCCACTGTGAAGCCGCGTTTTTCCATTGCCTTGGCCAGACGCCGCAGAAACGGCTCGTCATCGTCAACCAGCAGCAGTGTCTTGTCGGGTCCAATATCCTGCAGAGCAGTTTCGGCCATGCCCGGTCCTCCGCGAAATTCTTATCTGTTCACGCAAGAATATGTCCGGGCAGGGGAAAAGGTCAAACAGCTATCCTGCTTTAGATTTTTTCGATGAAGCAGGCCGTCTTGTCGGCCATCTGCTCGGCCGTTTCATCACGGCGGAAGAATTCCACAAAGCCGTCCTCGGGCAGCACCAGATAGGAGAATGTGGAATGGTCGACGAGGTAATAATCCTCATCCCCTTCGTTCTTCTTGAAGTAGGTCTTGTAGGCCTTGCTGGCGGCCTTCACCTGGTCCAGAGACCCGGTCAGCCCGATCATCTTTTCATGCAGGTTTTCGGCGAAATCTCCAACAGCTTCAGGGGTGTCGCGGTCCGGGTCGATGGAAATGAACACTGGCGTCACGCTGATGCCGCGTTCTGCCAGCACATCCGCAGCATCCGCATTGCGGGCTGAATCCATCGGGCAAACGTCGGGACAGAAGGTGTAGCCGAAGTAAACAATAGACGGTTCGGTGATCACATCCTTGTCAGTGACTGTCTCACCCTTGGCATTGACCAGTTCGAACGCCCCGCCGATGGTATCGGTGCCGCCAGCGATCTGGCTGCTGCGGCACTGTGCGAATTTGTCGCCTCCAGCCCCTCCGCGGGTCATAAACCAGGCACCACCCACAAGGGCAGCAACAAAAGCAACAGCAAGAAGAGCATAGACGCGGGTCATGAGATCACACTTTTCGTCAGGGAAGGGTTGTTGATCGTTTGCTGCGCCAGACCTATCAAGAAATACAGCCGATGCAACTGGCGCACGGCGTCACATCTGCGGGAGCAACAGACCTTATGAGCGATCGCATCTTCAAACTGATGAGCGGCCAGGAACACAGCCACTGGATCCGGCTGCGGACCCTGATCCTGCTGCGCTGGGTGGCCATTGCCGGACAAGTCACCGCCATTGCAGTGGCGCAGCACCGCTTTAACCTGCAG
This sequence comes from Leisingera sp. F5, assembly GCF_001593695.1. Taxonomy (NCBI): domain Bacteria; kingdom Pseudomonadati; phylum Pseudomonadota; class Alphaproteobacteria; order Rhodobacterales; family Roseobacteraceae; genus Leisingera; species Leisingera sp. F5. The sequence continues at coordinate 12,834 of NZ_LUKH01000005.1, forward strand.
TTGGAGCTGGGCCTGTGCTATCTGGCTATTGGCATTTCAGCCGCAGGCAATCTGATCGCCATTTTCGCCTTCCCGGAAAACAAGCGCCTGACCGAGTTTGAGAACTTCCTGATGGTGCTGTTCGATCTGCTGCAGCTAGCCTTCCTGGTGTATCTGACTGGCGGGCTGAACAACCCCTTTGCCTTGCTGGTGCTGGGGCCAGTGACTATTTCCGCCGCTGTTATGGGATTGCGCTCCACCCTGACCATAGGTGCCACCGCCGTAATTCTGGTCACCCTGATGGCGGAATTCCACCTGCCGCTGCGCACTGAGCAGGGATTCATCCTGCGTATCCCCGATGTGTTCATCTTCGGCAATTGGATCGCCATCGTTATCGCCATCCTGTTCATCGGCGCCTATTCCTTCCGGGTCAGCAATGAAATGCGCTCAATGTCGGATGCGCTCAGCGCCACCCAGCTGGCATTGTCGCGCGAGCAAAAGCTGACCGACCTGGGCGGCGTGGTCGCGGCGGCGGCGCATGAGCTGGGCACGCCGCTGGCCACCATAAAACTCGCCAGTGCCGAGCTGATCGAAGAGCTGGACGACCGCCCTGACCTGCGCGAAGACGCCGCGCTGATCCGTGAACAGGCCGACCGCTGCCGCGACATCTTGCGCGGCATGGGCCGGGCCGGAAATGACGATTTGCATTTGCGTCAGGCACCGTTTTCAACCCTGGTGACCGAAGCAGCAGAGCCGCACATGAACCGCGGCAAATCCGTCATCTACCATGAGGAGCCGCTGGAGGGGGGTGATTTCCAGCAGCCGACGGTGATGCGTAAGCCCGAGATCATTCATGGATTGCGCAATCTGGTGCAGAATGCAGTGGATTTCTCCCGCTCCACCGTCTGGATCGATGCTGCCTGGAACAACGACCGGATCATCCTGCGGATCTGCGACGATGGCCAGGGATTTCCGCCGCATCTTCTGGGCCGCATTGGCGATCCGTTTGTGCGCCGCCGAAGGGGCGAAAACGAGCTGAAGCAGCGGCCCGAGTATGAGGGCATGGGGCTGGGTTTGTTCATTGCCAAAACGCTGCTGCAGCGCACTGGCGCACAGCTAAGATTCGCCAATGGCGCAGACCCTTTCCAGACTCTCAGCCCCTACCGCGAACGGCGCGGCGCCATTGTAGAGGTAGCCTGGCCGCGCAAAAAAATCGATGCCATGGCGGACGGCGGCCCTGTCATTGGGAAAAATATACCTTTAGAAATTTAACTATTCACTTTTGGGCAACCAATTAAACTTCATTTAACCATTATTAGGGAACCATGCGGGTAAACGAGAGCTGAACTGGGCAGGACGATATGCAGGACTTCGCTTCGATCGAATGGTTTGTACTGGCAGCGCTTTGTGCTGCAACAGCGGCTGCGGCGGTCTGGTGGCTGTCGCCTAATCCGCGCCGCAATGGCATGGAACATGATCTGCTGGCCGGCGACGGCCGCACTGATGCGGTGTTCCTGTTTGACGAAAACAGCCTGATCGGCTGGTCTTCGGGCGCGCGCAAATTCATTGGCGACCAGGCGGAAAACTTTGACTGGGGCATGCTGCGCGACCAACTGGCCCGCAGCTACCCGGGCCTGCCGCAATCGCCGGGCTTCCTCAAAGATGTCGGTCCGCTCGTGCTTTCCGGCACTGCATCCGCCGAAAGCCGCGAGGCGCATTGCGAATGGATCGATGGGGTCACCCGCGTCCAGCTGCGCCGCAGCACCTTGGAAGAACAGAATAAATCCCTGGATCAGGAGCTGACCACCCTGCGCGCTGCTGTGCATCAGGCGCCCTACCCGGTCTGGCTGCAGTCGGAGGAGGGCAACGTCACTTGGTCTAACCTCGCCTATGACGACCTCAGCCAGAAGATCCGCGGCCGCAATGCCGACTTTGCCGAACCCCTGTTCACTGACCTCCACGACCCGATGACCAGCGGCAAGCCGGAGCGGATCTACATCCCGTTGCCGGAAAGCAACAAGAAACTGTGGTACAACGTTTCCACCACAGAAACCGAAGCCGGCTGGCTGTGCCACGCGGTGGATGTGAATGCCGTAGTCGACGCCGAGGTTGCCCAGCGCAATTTCGTGCAGACTCTGGCCAAGACGTTTGCCCAGCTGTCGATCGGCCTTGCGATTTTTGACCGCAACCGCCAGCTGGTGCTGTTCAACCCGGTGCTGATCGACCTCACCGCCCTGCCCGCCAACTTCCTCAGCTCGCGGCCCAATCTGCTGACTTTCTTCGACCGGCTGCGCGACCAGCGGATGATGCCGGAACCGAAAAGCTACTCCAGTTGGCGCCACCAGATGGCTGACCTCTTGGAGGCCGCTGCCGAAGGCCGGTACCAGGAAACATGGTCGCTGCCGTCGGGGTCCGTCTACAAGGTTTCGGGCCGGCCGCACCCGGACGGCGCCATTGCCTTCCTGTTCGAAGACATCACGGCCGAGGTCACCCTCACCCGCCAGTTCCGCTCCGAGCTGGAGATGGGCCAGTCGATCATGGATCAGATGGACGAGGCGATTGCGGTCTTCGCCAGCGATGGCAGCATGACCTTTTCCAACAGTGCCTATGGCAGCCTCTGGTCAATGGATCCGGAAGCCAGCTTTGCCAAAGTGTCGATCATGGATGCCAGCCGGATCTGGCAGGACACCTGCGCTCCAACTCCTGTCTGGGGGGAGATTCGCGATTTTGTCGCTGGCGGAGAAGGGCGCGAAGCCTGGTGGTCCCATGTCCAATTGCGCGACGGCACGCGTATGATCTGCAAGGTCTCCGCAATTCAGAACGGTGCTACGATGGTCAGCTTCCGGGCGCCGGAAACCGTGGCCTTGCCGGCAGGCCAGCAGCGCTTCCCTGCTATCAGCCAGGGCTGAGCCCGGAAACCGGCTTGCAGCAGACCGGCGGCGGCGCCATTCTAGCACCATGACCACGGATACCGCGTCCCGCACGCTGAACTCACCGGATGATACGGCCCGTTTGGCCGCACAAATCGCCGGAGCCCTGCGCCCCGGCGATTGCCTGTTGCTGGAAGGGGTAATCGGCGCCGGCAAGACCCATTTCGCCCGCCACTTGATCCAATCGCTGATGGATGTGCCGGAAGACGTCCCCTCGCCCACTTTCACACTGGTGCAAACCTATGACGTGCCCGCCGGTGAATTGTGGCACACCGACCTTTACCGGCTGTCGTCGCTGGATGAGCTGGAAGAACTGGGTCTGATCGAAGCGTTTGACAGCGCCATCTGCCTAGTCGAATGGCCCGACCGCCTGGCCGAACTGACCCCTGCCCACGCCATCCACCTGAAATTGGCGCTGGATCCGAAGCATGAAGACCGCCGCCATCTGACGCTTAGCTGGAGCGACATGAAATGGCGGCCCCTGATGGAGCGCATCTGCGCATGACTGACCGCAACACCCTGTGCGAAACATTTCTCTCGGCCACGCCATTTGGCGACTGGCAACGGGGACCGCTGGCCGGCGACGCTTCGAACCGGCGCTATGAACGCCTGATGGCTGACAATGGTAAGACCGTTGTGCTGATGGACGCGCCGCCGGAAAAGGGCGAAGATGTCCGCCCTTTCATCCGCATTGCCGAATACTTGCATACCCAAGGTCTCAGCGCCCCGGAGATCCTGGCACAGGACGTTGAGAATGGCTTTTTGCTGCTGGAAGACCTGGGCGATGATCTTTTTGCACGCGTCGTTCTTCAGAAACCGGCGCTGGAAATGGAGCTCTATAAGGCGGCCACCGATGCGCTGGTTTCCTTGCACCAAGCACCGATGCCGGATCTGGAACCATATGGCTCGCGAATGATGGCAGAAATGGCCGGTCTGGCGCTGCTGAAATACCGCGACGGCATCCTCGGCGGCCATGATCCTGACTTGCAGTCCCGGTTCGAGGATCACTTCGAAGACATCCTGCGTGAATCTGTCAAAGGCGATCCTGTTCTGGTTCAGCGTGACTACCACGCCGAAAACCTGCTGTGGCTGCCGGACCGCAACGGGGTGGCGCGAGTAGGTCTGCTGGATTTCCAGGACGCCCGCGCCGGCCACTGCGCATATGATCTGGTGTCGCTGCTGCAGGATGCCCGCCGCGACGTGCCGGCCGCCATCGAAATGCAGATGATTGATCGCTATATCTCTGCCGCCGGAGTGGATGAGTCCGGTTTCCGCACGGCCTATACTGTACTGGGCGTGCAGCGGAACCTGCGTATCCTCGGCGTCTTTGCCCGGCTAAGCCAGGAATACGGCAAGCCCCATTACGTGGACTTGATCCCGCGGGTGTGGAGCCATTTCATTCGCGGGCTGGAGCATCCTGCGCTGGCTCCGGTCGCGGATCTGTTACGTGAAAGCCTGCCCCCCCCAGTCCCGGACACTCTGGACAGGCTGAGGCCCTGATGCAGCACTCTCCTGACGCCGTTATGTTGTTTGCCGCAGGGTTTGGAACCCGGATGCGGGAGCTGACCCGCGACAAGCCGAAACCGATGATCGAAGTCTCAGGACGGCCGCTGATCGCCCATGCGCTGGAGCTCGCCCAAGCCGTCCGGCCAGCCCGGATAGTGGCAAACCTGCATTACAAGCCTGAGCCGCTAAAGACCTTTTTAGAGACTAAAAATGTGCTCATCAGTCTCGAATCCCCCGATATTCTCGACACCGGCGGCGGTCTGCGCCAGGCTTTGCCGCTGTTGGAAGACGGGCCGGTTTTCACCATGAACACCGACGCCATATGGAGCGGTCCGAACCCATTGCAATTGGCCCTTCAAGCTTGGGAACCCCACCGCATGGACGCACTTCTGGTCTGTGTGCCGCTGAAGCGTGCAGCGGGCCGCACCGGCGGTGGAGATTTCGCGGCTGATGCCGACGGCCGCATCAGCCGCGGCGGACAGTTAGTCTATGGCGGGGTTCAGATCCTGAAAACACAGGATCTTCATCAGATTGAGGAGCGGGTGTTCTCTCTGAATGTCCTGTGGAACCGGATGGCCGAAGCAAACCGGCTGTTTGCCCTGGAATATCCCGGCAGCTGGTGCGATGTGGGCTATCCAGAGGGGATCACACTGGCCGAGGATCTGATAGCCGCAGATGATGTTTGAACCTTCCGCAAAACCGCGCGTCTTTGCTCTGCCCTGCGGTGTCGACTTCCCGCAAGCACTGACCGACGGACTGCGCATCCGCAGCCAGGATCAGCCACCCGAAGCATTGGCGAGGGTTGAACTGATCGTCAACACCTCCCGTATGGCGCGGCGTGTCCGCACCCTGTTTGACAATGGCCCTGCCCTGCTGCTGCCGCGCATACTGCTGCTGGCCGATCTGGCACAGCGCTCCACGCTGGACGGGCTGCCGCCCGTTTTGCCGCCGCTGCGGCGGCGGCTGGAACTGTCTCAGTTGATCGCAAAACTATTAGATGCGCAGCCCGACCTGGCCTCCAGGGCGTCGCTCTATGACTTGTCCGACAGTCTTGCTGCGCTGATAGACGAGATGCAGGGAGAAGGCGTCAGTACTGATGCGATCCGCGAGCTGGATGTTTCCGACATGTCCGGTCACTGGGCACGGGCGCAGGCCTTTATCGGAATTGCTGATGAGTTCACTGGCCTGCATGAAGGTGCGATGGATTCCCAGGCGCGGCAGCGGCAGGCGGTGCTGAACCTGATCGGGCAATGGCAGGAGAACCCGCCGCCGCATCCAGTGATCCTGGCCGGCTCCACCGGTTCCCGCGGGACTACGCTAATGCTGATGCAGGCCATCGCCCGGCTGCCGCAAGGCGCAGTCGTACTTCCCGGTTTTGACTTTGACCAGCCGGATCATGTTTGGGACAGGCTGGATGATCCGATGATTTCGGAGGATCATCCACAGTACCGGTTCCACAAATTATTGAAAGACTTGGAACTTTCACCAGGCGACGTGCAGCGCTGGACAGATACACCGCCAGTATCTTCTAAGCGCAACCAACTGGTTTCTCTTGCTTTGCGTCCAGCCCCGGTGACCGATGCCTGGATGAGCGAAGGCCCAAATCTGTCTGGTCTGAAACCGGCTACAGATAACGTTACCCTGATCGAGGCCCCCAACCCCCGCGCCGAAGCTCTGGCCATCGCTCTCCGCCTGCGCCAAGCAGCGGAAGACGGGCAAACCGCCGCGCTTATTACGCCGGACCGGATGCTGACCCGCCAGGTCTCGGCAGCGCTGGACCGCTGGGATATCCTTCCTGACGATTCTGCCGGCCAGCCCCTGCAGCTGTCGCCTCCGGGCCGTTTCCTGCGCCATGTGGCTGGGCTGTTCTGCAAACCACTGGCATGCGACAGCCTGCTGACACTGCTAAAACACCCGCTGACCCACGATGGCGCGGACCGTGGCAATCACCTGCGCCAAACCCGCGAGCTTGAGCTGTCCCTGCGCCGAAACGGCCCGCCCTTCCCCGATGCCGCAGCTTTTGCCGGATTTGAAAAGGGGCGCAATCTGACCCCAGGCTGGACTTCGTGGCTCAGCGCTTGTTTCGCAGATCAGGAAGTTACAGGCACCCTTCCCTTGACCGATTGGGTCCGGCGTCTGCGCGGCCACGCTGAATATATCGCTGCCGGCAGCCAATCAGACGGCAGCAGTACGCTATGGGACAAGAAGGCTGGTCAAGCCGCGCGCTCTTGCATTGAAAACCTGGAAGCCGAAGCCCCCTATGGCGGCGATATGTCCGCCCGCGATTTTGCCGATCTTCTGGGTGCGTTGCTGAGCCAGGGCGAGGTGCGCGACCGTGATGCGCCCTATGGCTCGATCATGATCTGGGGCACACTGGAGGCGCGGGTGCAGGGCGCCGATCTGGTGATTCTTGGCGGCCTCAACGAGGGCAGCTGGCCAGAGGCCGCCAGCCCCGATCCCTGGCTGAACCGGCAACTGCGCAACCAGGCAGGGCTGCTGCTGCCGGAACGCCGAATCGGCCTGTCAGCGCATGACTTTCAACAGGCCATCGCTGCACCCGAAGTCTGGCTGACGCGCGCCGAACGCTCTGAAGAAGCAGACACCGTGCCCTCACGCTGGCTGAATCGGCTAACCAACCTCTTGTCCGGACTGCCAGATCAGGGCGGCGGGGATGCGCTGGAAACCATGCGGACGAAAGGCCTCAAGTGGCTCGGCCAGGCAGAGGTTCTGGAAGAGCCAACACCGGTCCCGCAAATGCCGCGCCCATCGCCGCGGCCACCGGTTGCCGCCCGCCCGCGTCGGCTCACCATCACGGAAATCCCCCGCTTGATCCGCGACCCATATGCAATTTACGCCAAGCATATTCTGCGGCTGAAGCCTCTGAATCCGCTGGTGCAAGAGCCTGACGCCTTGCTGCGCGGCATTGTGGTGCATGAGGTGTTTGAACAGTTCATCAAGGAAGCCCAAGCGGATCCTTCCCTGCTGACTGCCGGTCACCTGATCGACAAAACCCGCCAGCTGCTGGAAAGCCACGTCCCCTGGCCGGTTGCGCGCATCCTGTGGCACAGCCGCATCCGCAAGATCGCCGGAGACTTTGTGCTGGCTGAGCAGGAACGCCAGGCCCGTGCAAAACCGGTGGCCTTTGAGGCCAAAGGCAGCACCCGGTTGGACCCACTGGATTTTACCATCGCCTGCCGCGCCGACCGGATCGACATGGACGATCGCGGGTCCCTGCATCTCTATGATTACAAAACCGGTGCGCCGCCCTCGGAATCGCAGCAGAAGAAGTTCGAAAAGCAATTGCTGATCGAAGCAGCCATGGCCGAGCAAGGCGCCTTTGACGGCCTTGGCCCGGCAGAAGTTGCCCGCGCCCTGTTCATCGGGCTTGGATCCAGCATGAAGGAAGTGCGTGCACCGCTGGAAGAAGAACCGCCAGCCAAGGTGTGGGACGAGCTGCACACTCTGATCGGTGCCTATTTCGAGCCTGAGCAAGGTTATTCGAGTCGCCGCATGGTGTATCGCGACGACATCGCCGGCGACTACGACCACCTTGCGCGTTACGGCGAATGGGATCGCAGCGCCACGCCCCGGCCGGAGAATCTGTCATGACCATCCGCAACGCCGCCTCCGAGGCGCAGTTCCGCGCCGCACGCCCCGATGCCTCTACCTGGCTGGCGGCCAATGCTGGATCCGGCAAGACCAAAGTTCTGACCGACCGGGTGGCGCGGCTCTTGCTGAAGGGCGTGCAGCCGCAGCACATCCTGTGCCTGACCTACACCAAGGCCGCCGCCAGCGAGATGCAGAACCGGCTGTTCAAGCGGCTGGGCGAATGGGCAATGCTGGCGGATCCGGCGCTGATCGCCGCCTTGACGGAGCTGGGCGAGGTCAACACCGGCGCCGAGGATCTGGCACAGGCCCGCACCCTGTTTGCCCGCGCGATTGAGACGCCAGGCGGGTTGAAAATCCAGACCATCCACTCCTTCTGTGCCTCGCTTCTGCGCCGCTTCCCGCTGGAGGCCGGCGTCAGCCCGCAATTTTCAGAGATGGACGACCGCGCAGGCCAGCTGCTGCGTGCGGAAATCATGGAGGGTTTCGCCCGAGGGTCCGAGGCCCCGCTGGTCGACTCCCTGGCACGCCATGTCAGCGACAGCGATTTTGAGACCCTGACATCCTCCATCTGCCAGCGCCGCGCCGATTTCGGCCAGCCGCTGGACTGGGACGGGCTGCTGGAGCTGTTTGAGCTGCCTGAAGGTTTTGACGAATCCGCGCTGGAAACCCTGGTGTATTTAGGCGGAGAGGAAGAACTGCTGCAGCGCACTCGCCAGATGCTGGGGCAGGGCGGTGCGACCGATCAAAAGGCAGCTGTAAAGCTGACTGGCATAGCCACGCCGGCACTTGCCGACTTGAGCACGCTGGAAAGCGTCTTCCTCACTGGCGCCAGCGCCAAAGAGCCGTTCACTGCCAAAGTCGATAAGTTCCCAACCAAAAAGCTACGCGAATCGCATCTCTCGCTAATGGACCAGCTGGAACCGCTGATGCTGCGCATCGAAGATGCCCGCACCAAACGCCTGGCCCTGGCTGCCGCACGCAAAAGCCAGGATCTGCATCGCTTTGCCACCGCCTTCCTGCCGGAGTATGAGCACCGCAAACAGCTGCGCGGCTGGCTCGACTTTGACGACCTGATCCTGAAGGCCCGGCAATTGCTGAACGATCCGGGCGTTGCCGCCTGGGTACTGTACCGGTTGGACGGCGGAATCGACCACATTCTGGTAGACGAGGCGCAGGACACCAGCCCGGTGCAATGGGACGTGATTGAAAAGCTGGCGCAGGAATTCACTGCCGGCGTGGGTGCGCGCTCGGATGTCGAGCGCACGATCTTTGTGGTCGGCGACAAGAAACAGTCGATCTATTCTTTCCAGGGCGCCGACCCCGATGCGTTTGACCGGATGCAGCAGGAATTCGGCAACCGGCTGGCGGAAACAGGGGCAGGGCTGCAGGATGCCTCGCTCGATTTCTCTTTCCGGTCTTCTGCTGCGATCCTGAAACTGGTGGATCTGGTGTTCCGCGACAGCCCGCGTGCAGGGTTTCGCAAGGAAGCGCTGCATCGGGCCTTCAAGTCCGACCTGCCGGGCCGGGTGGACCTTTGGCCGGTGGTCGGAAAGGTCGAGGACGACGAGGATCCTGACTGGACCAGTCCCGTTGACCGGCCCAGCAGCCGCCATCACACAGTGATCCTGGCGGAACGCATCGCCCAGTCGATCAAGCAAATGATCGGCACCGGCGTCACAATTCCTGAGGACGGCGCTGAACGCGGCACCTTCCAGCGCAGGCCGGTTCAGGCAGGTGATTTCCTGATTCTCGTGCAGCGCCGGTCCGATCTGTTCTCTGAGATCATCCGTGCCTGCAAGAAGGCCGAACTGCCCATTGCCGGCGCTGACCGGTTGAAAATAGGTGCGGAACTGGCGGTAAAGGACATCGCTGCACTGTTGCGATTCCTGGCCCTGCCGGAGGACTCTTTGTCACTGGCGGAAGCACTTAAGTCGCCTCTGTTCGGCTGGGATGAACAAGCGCTGTTCGACCTCGCCCACCGGCGTGAGGCAATGTATCTCTGGCCGGCGCTGCGCGCGCGGGCAGAGGAGTTTCCTGATTCCATGGCCGTGCTGAATGACCTGCGCGCCAATGTGGATTTCCTGCGCCCCTATGATCTGATCGAACGCATCCTGACACGCCACAGCGGCCGCCAGAAACTGCTGGGCCGGCTGGGGCCGGAAGCCGAGGACGGCATCAATGCGCTGCTTTCGCAGGCACTGGCTTATGAACGCACCGATGTGCCCAGTCTCACCGGCTTCCTGGTCTGGATGCAGACCGACGATCTGGAAATCAAACGCCAGATGGGCGCAGCCGGCAATATGATCCGGGTGATGTCGGTGCATGGCTCCAAAGGCCTGGAAGCGCCTATTGTGATTCTGCCGGATACTGCCAAACGCCAAGCGCCGCGCGATGCGGAAATCATGCTGGCCGGTAGCACCCCGGTGTGGAAGCTGCCCAAGGACCAAATGCCAGCCACTATGCTGGCCGCCCGTGAAGCCGCCCAGGAAAAACTTCAAAATGAACGGTTGCGCCTATTGTATGTGGCTCTAACCCGGGCAGAAAAATGGCTGATCGTCGCCGCAGCCGGCGACGTCGGTGAGCAGAACGACAGCTGGTACCGTATGACGGAACGCGCTTTGCGGGATGGCGGAGCGGTGGAGTTTGAAAACGAAGGTGGCACTGGATTGCGTCTGCAACACGGTGATTGGGACGGGCTGCCGCTGATTGAAACGCCAGCCCAGGACGCTGAGAAACACACCTTGCCGGAAGTCTTTACCCGGCTGGCCAGACCTTATGCAGCACCGGCTCCGGCGCTCAGCCCTTCGGATTTGGGCGGGGCCAAGGCCTTGCCGGGGGATCAGGGCTTGGAAGAAGAGGCCGCCAAAGCCCGCGGCAGCAGGCTGCATTTGCTGCTGGAGCATCTGCCCGGCCGATCCGAGGTTGATTGGCCGAAGCTCGCGCAAAACCTTCTGCAAGGTGCAGAAGACAGCGCCGATCTTCTGGCCGAAGCCTCAGCCGTTCTCAAAAACGCTGATTTATTTCATATTTTTGAGCCGGACACTCTGGCCGAGGTGCCTATTACTGCAGATTTGCATGGCTCACGCCTGCATGGAGTTATCGACAGGCTGATCGTAACCCCGGAAAAAGTCCTGGCAGTGGATTTCAAATCCAACGCAACTATACCTGAAACGCCTGAAAAATGCCCCGAAGGCCTGCTGCGGCAGATGGGCGCCTATGCCCATGCGCTTGCACAGATTTATCCGGATCGCGCCATTGAAACCGCGTTGCTTTGGACCTGCAATGCAACCCTAATGCAGCTGCCGCACGAGCTTGTGACAGGCGCGCTTCTGCGGAGGATGGAACCTTGACGATCGGTTAAGCCGTACCTAGGTTCCAACTCCAGTTGCCACACACTCATGGAGACATGCATATGTCCACCGTAGCCGTCACCGACGCCACATTTGACGCCGAAGTCAAGAACTCAGATATCCCCGTTGTGGTGGATTTCTGGGCTGAGTGGTGCGGTCCCTGTAAGCAGATCGGCCCCGCTCTGGAAGAGTTGGCCGCGGAATTCGGCGGCAAGGTGAAAATTGCCAAGGTCGATGTCGACAACAACCCGAATTCGGCCGCCGCCATGGGCGTGCGCGGTATTCCGGCGCTGTTTATCTTCAAGGATGGGCAAGTGGTTTCGAACCGTGCCGGCGCCGCGCCCAAAGCCGCGCTGCAAAGCTGGATCGAAGACTCGATCTGAGCCTGATCCTTTTCGCGGATTTCAGAGGGCTGTCCCCGCGGGGACAGCCCTTTTTTATTGCACGCAAGCGCTGGTGTATCTGCGGACAGTAAACTGGCTCTTTCCATTGCGTCCATTGCCTGCAACGGTCCCGCCCGGAACAGGTACAGGAGGCACTATGGCCAAGACTCGGGTATTGGTGGAATTCGGCATGGGCACATCGCTCAGGCGCGAAGATTACACCGAAGCTGCCCGCCGCGCGATCAAGGACGCGCTGTGGCACAACTCCGTCAGCATGGCGGAACTGTTTGATTTCCAGAAAGAAGACATGATCATCGAGGCAGAGATCGGCGTTCAGAAACCCGAAGCCGTGGACAACAATGCGCTGCTGAAGATATTTCCTTACGGCCAGCCCAGTATCCGGGTTGTGGACGGTGGGCTCAATATCGAAAAGCCCCACGGCGGGTGCACGGTGATCGCCAATGCGGCCGTGGTTGTGTCCATTGACATGGAGGCCGCGGAATGACCGAAAAACGCATCATCCTGGAAATGGGCACCGGCAATGATTTGTATGGCCAGGATTACACCAAGGCTGCCCGCCGCGCGGTGCAGGACGCGTTGCACCATTCGTCGATCACCCTGTTTGCGAAGCTCGGGATTGATCACAGCGAAATGCGGGTGGACGTGACAATCGGTGTGCAGCAGCCGGAGGCAGTGGATTGCGATCTGGTGTCCCAGGATTTGCCGCGGGGCCGCGCCAGCGTGCGCGCCGTTATGGGCGGGCTGGATGTAGAGGATGCAGAAGCCGGAACGCGTCATGTGGTCGCCACGGCTGCTATTGAGGCCTGGCTGCCGGATCAGGCTGGCAAGTATAAAACCAGCGTCCCAAAATGAACAAAGCCGCCCAATTACGGGCGGCTCATTCAAAACTGTTGATCATCTGATATCAGATATTGGCGATATCAGCACGGTTCATGCCGATGTCTTCCAGCTGAGCATCCGACAACTGTGCCAAAGCCTTGCGGGTTTCACGGGTCTCGTTCCATTCCACGAGAGCGGTCTTCACGTTGATCAGTACATCGACCACGCGGAGAACGGTGACTGCTCCGAGCGGCGCGTAGATGTTTGCGGTGGTCATAGCGCTAGTCCTTCTGAGAAACAGCCGACCCTGTGCCGGTTGTGAACCCCATGTAGGATGTGCAGCTGAGTCCCACAATTGCCGGTTTATCAGCCCCGATTTGCAATTTCTGCATAGCTGTGGACAACCATACAGCTGCTGCCTGGTACCGGACTTTGTGCGCTCTCTTGTGCCGGCGGTGGGATGGTTCCATATAGTGGGCAACAAAGCGGAGGCACAAATGGCAGACGATCAATTCCCCGGCTGGCACGGCACCACCATCATCGGCGTGAAGAAAGATGGCCAGGTTGTCATCGCCGGCGATGGCCAGGTGTCGCTGGGGCAGACGGTGATAAAAGGCACGGCCCGCAAGGTGCGCCGCCTGTCGCCGGGCGGATTTGACGTGGTGGCGGGTTTTGCCGGATCCACAGCCGATGCATTCACCCTGCTGGAGCGGCTGGAAGCCAAGCTAGAGGCGACTCCCGGCCAGCTTGCACGCGCCAGTGTCGAACTGGCCAAGGACTGGCGCACCGATAAATACCTCCAGAAACTGGAGGCCATGCTGATCGTCACCGATGGTGCGGACATGCTCGTGATCACCGGTGCTGGCGACGTGCTGGAGCCTGAGCACAATGTCGCTGCTATCGGCTCGGGCGGGAACTTTGCCCTGGCCGCCGCCCGCGGCATGATGGACAGCGGCAAATCCGCCGAAGATGTGGCCCGCGATGCCATGGCCATCGCTGCCGATATCTGCGTCTACACCAATGGCAACCTCACAGTTGAGAGCATAGGTCAGGAAAACTGACGTGACCCAGGTTGATAACAATGATTTGCGGGCTGCTGTAGGATCCGGCTTGCTGTCCGAGGCCCAAGCTGCCTCGCTTCTGGCATTGGCGCACAGCCGCAGAGGCGCGCGGGAGAACTTGGCACCTGGCGATGAACCCTTTGAGCTGTTCAAGGGATTTAATGAAATCTTCATTGTTATCGGGCTGTTAATCCTGGCCTCTGGCTGGATGGCCTTCACAGCGGTTGATCTGGCCGGGTCAATCGGCGGCTATCAGGACAAGGCCGTCTATTCGGCCATCGCCGGTGCAGCCGTGCTATGGATGCTGTCTGAATACTTCATACGCCGACGCCGCATGGTGGCACCCGCGATCGCACTCTCACTTCTGTGGGCCGGCAACGCCGGCACCGGTTTTTCGGCAGGCTACTCCCAGCCCTTCATGATCGCGCAAAACGATTTTTCGAGCCTGCCGCTGCCATTTGCGCTGGCAACCGTTGCCATTGCTATTTTCTGGCTGCGCTTTCGCGTTCCTTTTGCCATGGCACTGATCGCCTTGGGTGTTTTTGTTCTCGCCCTCTTATCAGGATCGATACAGGCAGGCACGCCTGCCGGCATAAGCGACCTTTTCCTGCTGTCGGCCAGCGGGCCGTTTGCCTGGATCACGCTGGCCGTCGGATTTGCCGTATTTACAGCAGCCATGGCCTTTGATCTCAGCGATCCGCACCGGGTAACCAGACGCTCGGCCCAAGGTTTCTGGCTGCACGTCGTTGCGGCGCCGGCCCTGGTGAATACAATTGCGCTCAGCTTGCTGGACGCCGGCACCTCAGGTTCCAACATGCTGCTGCTCGGTGTGCTGCTGCTGTTTGCCATGATCGCAATCATCATTGACCGGCGTTCGTTCCTGATTGCCGCAATCGGCTATAGCGTTACCCTTGCAGGAACTGTTTTCAACGGTGAAGGCACCGCCATTACGATCCTGGCGCTCGGCGTGTTCCTGGTCGCTCTAGGGGCTTTCTGGAGCCATATCCGTGCTGCGCTGCTCTCCCTATTGTCTGGCGTTCTGCCGCTTGACCGGCTGCCGCCATCCCACTGAAACGGAAGTACCCATGACTGATTTGACCCCACGCGAAATCGTTTCTGAGCTGGACCGTTTCATCATCGGCCAGAAAGAAGCCAAACGTGCCGTTGCCGTGGCCCTGCGCAGCCGCTGGCGGCGCAAGCAGCTGGCTGATGACCTGCGGGATGAGGTGTACCCGAAGAACATCCTGATGATTGGCCCCACCGGTGTCGGCAAGACGGAGATCTCCCGCCGGCTGGCAAAACTGGCGCGCGCGCCCTTCATCAAAGTCGAGGCGACCAAGTTCACTGAAGTCGGATATGTGGGCCGCGATGTGGAGCAGATCATCCGGGATCTGGCAGACAGCGCCATCGCCCAGACTCGCGAATTCATGCGCGAAGATGTGAAAGCCAACGCGCAGAAAGCTGCCGAGAACCGGGTGCTGGAAGCGATCGCCGGCTCAGACGCGCGCGAAGCCACCCGCGAAATGTTCCGCAAGAAGCTGAAATCGGGTGAACTCGACGACACTGTGATCGAATTGGATGTTGCAGACACATCCAACCCGATGGGCAATATGTTCGAAATCCCCGGCCAGCCCGGAGGCAATATGGGTGCGCTGAACCTGGGCGACTTGTTCGGCAAGGCGATGGGTGGGCGCACCACCCGCAAGAAACTGACCGTTTCTGAAAGCTATGAAGTGCTGATCAGCGAAGAGGCCGACAAGCTGCTGGACGATGAAACCGTCACCCGCACCGCGCTGGAATCGGTGGAGCAGAACGGCATCGTCTTCCTGGACGAAATCGACAAGGTCTGCGCGCGCCAGGAGACCCGCGGCGGCGACGTCAGCCGCGAAGGCGTGCAGCGGGATCTGCTGCCGCTGATCGAAGGCACCACCGTCAGCACCAAACACGGACCAGTCAAGACCGACCACATCCTGTTCATTGCCTCCGGCGCGTTCCATATCGCCAAACCCTCGGATCTGCTGCCGGAGCTGCAGGGCCGTCTGCCGATCCGGGTGAGCCTGCGGGCGCTGACCGAAGCGGATTTCGTGCGCATCCTGACCGAGACCGACAACGCATTGACCCTCCAATACACTGCATTGATGGGCACGGAAGAGGTTGAGGTGACCTTTACCGAAGACGGTATCGCCGCCTTGGCCAAAATTGCCGCCGAAGTAAACCAGACCGTGGAAAACATCGGCGCACGGCGGCTTTACACGGTGATGGAACGGGTGTTCGAGGAACTGTCCTTTACTGCGCCTGACCGGTCGGGCGACGCGGTCACCGTGGACGCGAGTTTCGTGAAGAAAAACCTCGGCGAGCTTGGCCGTTCCGCGGATGTCAGCCGTTACGTGCTCTAATACACCGGATCTATAGCAGCCACTGGACTTTGGCGGCAGGTGCAGTAGCCTGCCGCCAATTGATTGAGGTGAACAATATGCACGGGCTGCGCCTGATTTCCGGTGTGATTATGGTCCTTCTGGCGGCCTGTACTGACAGATCCTTTACACCAACAGTTCCTGAGGCGTTGGAACTGGGTACTCCCAAAACCATTTTCGCAGCCACAAACCGCGAACCGCTGCCGGACGGCACCTTTGGGTCGGAGCGCACCGACGGAGTCAGCCTGCTTGAGCTCACGGTTTCAATCCCGCCGGGTCATAAGCCCGGCTCGCTGAAGTTCGGCTACGCAAACCCGGACCCCTCCACTGAATTCACCATGGCGGGACGAAAGACGTTCGAGACCGAGGCAGCCTTTTCTGCGCGGCTGAAGCAAGAACTGGCGAATTTTCCCAAACAGGAGCGCGAAGTCACGGTTTTTGTTCACGGCTTCAACTCCACCCAGGCAGAGACCGCTTTCCGGGCTGCCCAGCTGACCCACGACATTAATGTTCCCGGGGCAACGGTCATCTATTCTTGGCCGAGCAAGGGCCGTCCGCTGGGCTATGCCTATGATGGCGACAGCGTGCTGTTTGCCCGCGACGGGCTGGAATCTCTGCTGCGCAAACTGCGCGCTTCCGCAGTCGAACGGATTGTGGTTGTCGCCCATTCCATGGGCGGGCTGCTGACTATGGAAACCCTGCGCCAGATGGAGATCAAAACTCCCGGCTGGACAGCACAGAACCTGGGCGGTGTCATCCTGATGTCACCTGATCTGGATGTTGACGTGTTCAAATCCCAGATGCGGAGATTCACGCAGGTGCCACAGCCGTTCCTGATTTTCGTTTCACGAAAAGATAACGTCCTGACACTGTCACAGCGCCTGCGCGGCTTGAATGGCCGCGAAAGACTGGGGAATCTGGACAGTATTGATGCAGTCAGCGGTCTGCCGGTTGAAGTGATCGACACCACGGCCTTTGCAGATGAAGCGGAATCGCAGCATTTTGTGGCAGCCTCGTCGCCGGCGCTGATTGCGCTGTTGAACGGTGCACGGGAAACCGCAGACACATTCACGCACAACCAGGACCTGCTGCAAAAGATTCTGCCCGGTCAGATTGTTATCCAGGACAGCACCATCAAGGTTGCACTGGAAAGCACGCCCGCGGACAACAGATAGTCACCGGCTGCGTCTGAGATAGACATAATAGGCGCCTTCACCGCCATGGCTGATGTGGGCAGGGGTGACCTGCATCACTGCTTGCGCCAGCGGCGGCAGTGACAGCCATTGCGGCACCTTGTGGCGCAGCACCCCGCGCGGGATCGGCATCGGGCCTGGCTCGTCGCGGTCCTTGCCCTTGCCGGTGATTACCAGCACCAGCCGTTTTCCGGAGGCTTGGGCAGACAGGATAAACCGGGTGAGGGCAGGGTGCGCCGAATCGATGCGCATGCCGTGCAGGTCGAGCTTGCCTTCCGGCTTAAGTTTGCCGCGCTTCATGCGGCGAAAGGATTTTTCATCCATCTGCACCGGATCCCCGGCCAGGCTGCGGGCAATCGAAGGCTTCAGATCATGTTTCAGCGGTTTGGGCCTGGCGCGGCTGCCAATCTCAAATGGGTCCAGTCTTGGCTCAGGTTGCTTAACCGGTTTGGGTTTCGGCATCGGCAGGGCAGGGGGCGTAGAATGCGCACCTGGATGTATACGTTCGGCGTGTTTCACGACCTTGTGCCAGAGGTCGATCTCATCTCCTGTCAGTTTCCGCCGTGTCATTCAAAGGTCTTCCGGCAGCATCGCATAGGCCCGCTGGATCGGCAGCAGAACCACCATCCTCCCCGGGTCTTTCATGGTGCCGGCGGTCTCGCCAGCTGCATCGCCGGTGCCGACAAAGACGTCAGCCCGCTGCGCGCCCTTGATGGCAGAGCCGGTGTCTTGCGCCACCATCAGGCGGCGCAACGGCATATGCCCGTCCTTTTCCACCCAAACCGGCGCACCCAGCGGGGTGTATGCAGGGTCGGCGGCAATGGTGCGCATTGGCGTGACCGAGCGGTTCATCGCGCCAAGCGGCCCCTTGGAAGCCGCCACTTTGCGCACTTCACGGAAGAACACATAAGACGGATTGTGAAACAGCAACTCCTTGCCGTCAGCAGGGTTGCGCCGGACCCAGGATTTAATCACTTGGGCGCTGACCTGATGGGCGTTGTAGACACCGCGACGCACCAATTCCTTGCCGATGGATTTATAAGTGTGGCCATTGGCGCCGCCATAGCCGACCCGGATCATAGAGCCATCCGGCAAGCGGATCCGGCCAGACCCCTGGATCTGCAGAAAGAACAGCTCCACCGGATCGTCCACCCAGGCAATTTCCAACCCGCGGGCTTCCATGACACCACTGGTCAGAATGTCCCGCCGGGGCAGCCACAAACCGGTGCCGCGCGCCTCAGGCGGCATCTTGTAGACTGGATAGCGAAACCGGCCTGTCGGGTAGCGGGAACCGCTCAGCTCTGGCTCAAAATAGCCGGTGAACAGAGCCGGATCGCCATCCTCAATCAGAACCGGGCGGAAGAAGAGTTCGAAAAACGCCCGCGCCCCTGCGGGGGGCTGCGATTGCGCTGCCTTGCACAAGGCAGCCCAGTCGGGATCTTTCAAGTCCTTGCAGGTTCCCAGAAAAACTTGCAACGCTTGGGCGTGATCATCCTTTTCCCAGCCATCCAGCTGGGCAAAATCCAGGATGCTGGACACGGTTTCAGAATGCGCCCCGGAGGCGGTCATCGCGGCACCTGCGATCGCAGCTGCCCCAATTGCCCCCCGAAGCGCCGCAATCATGCGTCCGTCGCAACCAGCTGCCAGTTGGGATCATCGGCACCCATATTGCGGGCAAAAACCCAGGTGTCCTTCTGACGCTTCACTGCCTTGGGGTCGCCTTCGACAATATCGCCGCCGCGATCGCGGACAACAGACGTCATCTCACCAACAAAACGCATGGTGATCTCAGCGCGGCCCGTTTGTGTGTCGAACGTGGCATCCGCCACGGTGGTTTCGCGCACGCCGATAAACTCGGCCTCGATCTTGAACCCCTGATCCTCACGCTGCGCAACGGCATCTACAAAGCTTTCGAACACATCCTCGGCCAGAAACGGCTGGATATCGTCCAGGTTGCCATGCTCAAAGCCCATCAAAATCATTTCGTAGGCACCGCGTGCACCCTGAACGAATTCTTGGACCTGGAAGGACGGCTCAACCCGCTTCATCGCAGCCAAGGCCTGCGCTTGCGGGCTGTCATCGGCCACATAATCGGTAATGTCGCGGTCAGGGCCGCCTTCGATCACTTCCAGATCGGGGCGGCGGCTCCGCGCTTCGGATTGCGGCAGCGGTGGCTTTTCGAAACCTTCGCGTGTTCCAAGTACGCTTTTCAAGCGCAGGATCAGAAACACAGCAATACCGGCCAGAACCAAAAGCTGAATCACAGGCGACTCCATGGATACCTCATGCTAGGCGTTCGTGCTTTGTTTGAAACCAAAGCGGTCAGACCTTATGTAGGTGACGGGCGGGGGCAAGTCTACCGCCCGGGTGTATGATCGCAAGGAAACCCTCATGTATCTCTTCCTGGCCTTTCTGATGGTTCCCATCATTGAAATTGCTTTGTTTATTCAAGTTGGCGGCGCAATCGGGCTGTGGCCGACCCTGGCCATCGTGGTTTTGACGGCGGTGCTGGGTACCTGGCTGGTGAAAACCCAAGGCCGCATGGCAATGGGACAGCTGCGCTCATCGTTCCAGCAATTGTCCGATCCGGCCGAACCTTTGGCCCATGGGGCTATGATCCTGTTTGCCGGCGCGCTGCTGCTGACCCCGGGTTTCTTTACCGATGCCTTTGGCTTTGCGTTGCTGATGCCGCCGGTGCGGCTGGCGGTTTACCGCTACATTCGGGCCCGTGTCACCGTTGCACAGTTCCAAATGGGGCCAGGCAGCATGCAGGGCCGCCACTATCCTGGAACCACCGGCAGGCCGGATGATATCATTGACGGGGATTTCGAAGATGTGACCCCAGGTGAGCGTCCAAGCGGCCCGTCAGGCTGGGTTGACGGCCCCCGTTGAGCTACCCGGACCAAGCTGCTAAGCACGGTCAAAAGCATATTTTCAGGAGTATCCCGATGGCCGAAAACGGCGAAGCCCAGCAGCAGCCGCAAGTCCAGATGAACATTCTGGGCCAGTTCATCCGCGACATGTCGTTTGAAAACGTGATGGCGCAAAAAGGCACCGGCGGCGACGTGCAGCCCGACGTCAGCGTGCAGGTGAACCTGGACGCCAAAAAGCGCTCGGCCGAGAACCAGTATGAGGTTGTCACCAAACTGACCGTTGAATCCAAGAACAAGGAAGGCGGCGAAGTCCTGTTTGTTCTGGAACTGGAATATGTCGGCGTGTTCAACATCGCCGGCGTGCCGGAAGATCAGCTGCACCCGTTCCTGCTGATCGAATGCCCGCGCATGACCTTCCCGTTCCTGCGCCGCATCGTGTCGGACGTGACCCGCGACGGCGGCTTCCCGCCGCTGAACCTGGACAACATCGACTTTGTAGCGATTTACCGCAACGAATTGGCCCGCCGTCAGACCGAAGCGGCAGCAGCAGCCCCTACTCAGTAAGGTTTCGGATATTCGGAATAGAAAACGCCGCTGGATTTCAGCGGCGTTTTTACTTTGCCGGTCAGGCTAGGGTTCAGGAAACCTTCCACAAAGCCTCATCACCCAGCTTGGCCACGAATTCTTCATGCGCTGCCAGCTCCTCCACAGTGATCCGCTGGGGCAAAGCCGAGGGGCGAGGAGCAGGGCGCCAGTCATCTTCCGCCTTAGCTGCACCAGAAGTTGATTGAGCAGACAGGCCGAAATCCGGCTGGCGGCCGCCGATGAGCTCCAGATAGACATCGGCCAGAATTTCCGAGTCGAGCAATGCCCCGTGCAGAGTCCGGTTGGTATTGTCGATGTTGAAGCGGCGGCACAGCGCATCCAGCGTCGCCGGCGAACCAGGAAAACGCTTACGCGCCATCCCCAGCGTGTCGAGCGCCTGATCCATCGGCAGTTTGGGCAGGCCCATCCAATCCAGTTCAGCGTTCAGGAACTTCATGTCAAAGCTGGCATTGTGAATGACCAGTTTAGAATCCTGCACGAAATCGAGGAAACTCTGCCCGACTCTGGCAAAAACCGGCTTGTCCCTCAGCGTCACCGCGCCGGGTTCAGGCTTTTGAGGCGGTTCCAGCAGATCAGGACCGATGCCGTGAACCGAAAACGCTTCGGCCGGCATCGAGCGTTCCGGATTGATATACTCGTGGTACGTCTTGCCGGTGGGCATATGATTGAAAAGCTCCACCGCTCCGATTTCGACGATCCGATCGCCGGAAAACGGATCAAACCCGGTGGTCTCGGTATCAAGAACGATTTCACGCATGGCTAAGCCTACTTCTGATGTCTGCGAGGATTACAGCCACCTGTGTCTTGGCGTGTTCCAGCGTGTCTGTTTCGATCACGTAGTCGGCACGGGCGCGTTTTTCCTCAATCGGCAGCTGCTTTTGAAGGATATGCTTGAATTGCTCAACCGTCATCGTGCCGCGGGCAAGAACCCGCTCCTTCTGTGTTTCTGCATCCACGAACACGCAGGCCACTGCGTCCATTTCGGCATCATTGCCCGTTTCAAACAGCAACGGAATGTCAAAGACCAGGATATCGCTTTGCGCTTCTTCCCGGAACTCTGCCCGGTCCCGTGCGACAAGCGGATGCACAATAGCTTCGATATGCTTCAATGCCTCAGGGTTTTCACCGATGATACGTTTCAGCGCTGCGCGGCTGACTTCGCCGTCTTCGACTGCCTCGGGGAACGCCGCCTGCATGGCAGCAACGGCTGCGCCTCCCTGGCCATAAAGCCGGTGAACAGCCGCATCCGCGTCCCAAACCGCGCAGCCTTGGGCGGCAAACAGCTTGGCAGTGGTGCTTTTGCCCATGCCGATGGAGCCGGTAAGGCCGAGGCTGAAACTCATCTGAGAGCCGCCGCCCGCGTCGCGGCATCCACATCAGGGCGGTGTCCGAACCAGCGTTCGAACCCGGGCACCGCTTGATGCAACAGCATGCCCAGCCCATCGACCACAGTGCAACCTGCATCCTCAGCCGTCTGCAGAAGCTCGGTTTTCAATGGCGCATAAATCAGGTCAGTCACAACTGCATTGCGCTGCAATCCATCCAGCGGAACCCGCAGACGCGGTTTGCCGACCATGCCCAAGGAGGTGGTGTTCACAATCAGCGCACCCTCCTCGATGACATTGCCGGCCTGAACCCATTCGACCACCCGGACACGGTTGCCAAAGTCCGAATGCAACTGGTCAGCCCGACCGCGGGTGCGGTTGGTCAGCAGGATCTCCGGCACTCCAGCTTCCAGCAATGAGGCAACAACCGCACGGCAGGCACCGCCCGCGCCCAACAGAACTGCCGGGCCGGACTGCGGATCCCAATCCGGTGCTCCTTGATGCAGGTTGGTGATGAAGCCGTAGCCGTCAGTATTGTCAGCCAGGATCGTTCCATCCCTGCGAAATATCAGCGTGTTGGCAGCGCCGATCAGTTTAGCCCGGTCAGTGACCTTATCCGCAATTTCCATCACCTTTTCTTTGTGCGGAATTGTGACATTAGCACCTGCAAACCCCATTTTAGGCATCAACCGGACGGTTTCGGCCAGATCATCAGGTTCCACATGCATCGGCACATAGTAGCCGGAAATGCCATAGGTGTTCAGCCAGTGACGGTGCAACTGCGGTGATTTGGAATGTGCAACCGGACAGCCGATCACGCCGGCGAGCGGGATTTTTGCTACTGTCATTGCTCGATTACCCCTTGCAAACCCAAGTAACTGATAAGCTCCATCAACGGCAATCCCAAGACATTAAAGTAGCTGCCATCAATGCTGGCAAACAGCCGCACACCTTCTTCCTCCAGTTTGTAAGCGCCCACTGCATGGCGGATGCTGTGCCAGTTCCGAGCGACATAATCCTGGAGATATGCATCAGTGCAGTTCCGCATGACCAGACGGACTTGTCCAACATGGCGCCAGATGGGCTCACCGTCGCGGTAGATCACGGCGGCAGACAACAGCATGTGCCGTTTGCCCCGCATCTCCTTCAACTGAGACACCGCCTCATCGGCACTGACAGGTTTTGAAAGGAGATTTCCGTCGAAATCAAGAACCTGATCACATCCCAATACCAGCTTTCCGGGGTGCTTCCCGCTGATCTTGCGTGCCTTGGCTTCTGCCAGCGCATCGGCGACATCACGCGGAAAAGCCTCTTCGGCCAAGAGCGCGGACTTGATCGCCTGCTCGTCCAGACGCGGAACATCGGTTTCAAATTCTATCCCGGCCTGGCGCAGCAGATGCGCCCGGATTTCGGAACCAGAAGCCAGCACTATGTGGGCAGTCATGTGGAAAACCCCGTGGGAAAGAAGCAGACGGTTTCAGGACGTTTTGTATGGTTTTCCGCGGCTAAGTAAAGACTCCCGGGGTTGACTCAAATCTCAGGATTCAGTTCGCCGAGTCGTCCTTTGTGGGGCGGGATAACTTTGTTTTCGTGGATATGCCGGCTCTCCCCGGATCATCCCGGTCTTATCCCCAAGCACGGATAGGTAAACACAGCGTTAAAACACCCGATTTATAAGGCGTTCAGAAAATTTCCATGCCGCCTGTCCCATCCCATCTGGAATCTTATCCCTGCTGGGGATAAGCGGAGGAGGATTCACTTATCCACCGGAATCCATGCACACTACAAAAACATCATCCTTCTAATATATCTTTAATTATTAGGGTGATCAGATCTGACCGGGGAGAACTGCCCATGGACCTGAGCGACCTGATGTTCACGCTCTACCCGTATGCCAAATCACTGCATATCATGGCTGTAATCAGCTGGATGGCCGGGCTTTTCTACCTTCCCCGCCTGTTCGTGTATCACGTGGAGCAAGCAGAGAATGTCCAGGACACAGTGCCGATCTTTCTGCAAATGGAAGAGAAGCTCCTCCGGATCATCATGCGACCCGCAATGTACGTGTCGTGGGCAGCAGGGCTGTTCATTGTGTTGACCCCTGGGATCGTTGACTGGGGCTTTGTATGGCCCTGGACCAAGGGCGTATCCGTGATCGCCATGACCTGGTTCCACCATTGGCTGCTGTTCCGCTTCCGCGACTTTTCTGCAGGGAAGAACAGGCTGTCGGGCCGGCAGTTTCGGATGATGAACGAAGTACCAACTGCTCTGATGGTGGTGATTGTCGTCTCGGTGATCTTCAAATTCTAGCACAGAGGTGCAGAAAGGGGCCTGTCAGGCCTGGAACGTCTGCAGCCGGCGTTTGACTCATCTGGAACGAGTCCCTATGTATGGCTCCCAACGGGCCCGTCCGGGCCACCGTGTTTTCCAATCCTGTCGTGTGACCAACCCCTGGGTAAGCGGGGGAGTAGAGGCCGTATCTATATGACCGTGCAATCCCTGAATCTGTCCGATCTCAAGGCGAAAAGCCCCAAGTCTCTGCTGGCTATGGCTGAGGAACTGGAGATTGAAAACGCCTCGACCATGCGTAAAGGCGAGATGATGTTCCAGATCCTGCGTGAACGCGCGGATGAGGGCTGGGATATCAGCGGTGACGGCGTGCTGGAAGTGTTGCAGGACGGGTTTGGTTTCCTTCGCTCGCCTGAGGCTAACTATCTGCCGGGTCCAGACGATATTTATGTCTCGCCTGACATGATCCGTCAGTACTCCCTGCGGACTGGCGATACCGTTGACGGCCAGATCAAGGCGCCGCTGGAGACCGAACGCTACTTTGCGCTGACCAACGTCACCATGATCAACTTTGAAGAGCCTGAGAAGGCCCGCCACAAGATCGCCTTTGACAACCTCACCCCGCTCTACCCGGATGAACGGCTGAAGATGGAAGTCGAGGATCCCACCATCAAGGACCGCTCAGCGCGGGTGATCGACCTGGTCGCACCGATCGGCAAGGGCCAGCGGTCGCTGATCGTGGCACCGCCGCGGACCGGTAAAACGGTGATCCTGCAGAACATCGCGCATTCGATCGAGAAGAACCATCCCGAGTGCTATCTGATCGTGCTGCTGATCGACGAGCGCCCGGAAGAGGTGACCGACATGCAGCGTTCGGTGAAAGGCGAGGTTGTGTCTTCTACCTTTGATGAGCCTGCCACACGCCACGTTGCAGTGTCGGAAATGGTGATCGAAAAGGCCAAGCGCCTGGTGGAGCATAAACGAGATGTTGTTATTCTTCTCGATTCGATCACAAGACTTGGTAGGGCCTTTAACACTGTTGTGCCGTCGTCAGGCAAGGTTTTGACCGGTGGTGTTGATGCAAACGCCCTGCAGCGGCCCAAGCGCTTCTTTGGTGCTGCCCGGAACATCGAAGAGGGCGGTTCGCTCACCATCATCGCTACTGCACTGATCGACACGGGCAGCCGGATGGACGAGGTGATCTTCGAAGAATTCAAGGGCACCGGCAACTCGGAAATCGTGCTGGACCGCAAAATTGCAGACAAGCGCGTGTTCCCGGCGATCGACATCCTCAAGTCTGGCACCCGGAAAGAGGACTTGCTGGTCGACAAGGTCGATCTGGCCAAGACCTTTGTTCTGCGCCGTATTCTGAACCCGATGGGAACTACCGATGCGATTGAGTTCCTTCTGTCCAAACTGAAGCAGACAAAGTCGAACACCGAGTTCTTCGACTCGATGAATACCTGATCCGGGCGGGCGAATAAAAAAGGGCCATCCCATGGACACGATCTTTGCGCTGGCCTCCGCACAAGGGAAGGCCGGAGTTGCGGTGATCCGCATCTCAGGTCCTTTGGCGCATGAAGCCGGCGCGCAGCTTTGCGGAGGCGTTTTGCCGGCGCGGGGCAAAAGCTTGCGTATCTTGCAAGACGAATCAGGTGAGCGCCTTGATGAAGCATTGGTTTTGAGCTTTACGGCTCCCAAGAGCTTCACTGGTGAAAATACTGTTGAATTTCAAGTGCATGGAAGCACGGCTGTTGTATCAGCTGTGCTTGAAAATCTAGGCCGCTTTACTGGTTTACGGATGGCTGAACCGGGCGAATTCACCCGGCGCGCTTTGGAAAACGGAAACCTGGACTTGGCTCAGGTCGAAGGGCTCGCAGATCTGATTGACGCGGAAACCGACGCACAGCGCAAGCAGGCACAGGTTATTCTTGCCGGCGGGCTAGGGAAGTTGGCTGAAACTTGGCGTACCAGTCTGATTCGCGCGGCTTCCTTGATCGAAGTAACAATTGATTTTGCTGACGAGGAAGTTCCTGTTGATGTAACTCCGGAAGTTTCGGCACTGCTGGCTGAAGTCCAAGCCGGTCTTGAAAGAGAGACTGATGGAGTGAAAATTGCCGAACGAATCCGTAACGGATTCGAGGTGGCCATCGTTGGTGCACCAAATGTTGGAAAATCCACACTGTTGAATGCGCTGGCCGGCCGCGAGGCGGCGATCACATCTGAATTTGCCGGAACCACCCGCGATATTATCGAAGTGCGTATGGATCTGGCCGGATTGCCAGTCACTTTGCTGGACACCGCAGGTCTGCGGGATACCGACGATCACGTTGAAGGTATTGGCATCGCTTTAGCGCGGAAACGCGCGGAAGATGCAGACATGCGTGTATTTTTGGCTGAAGATTGTGATGTTCTGGATGTCGCGATGGAGGATGGTGATATCCGTCTTCAACCAAAGGCTGACCTCCGCCAAAACGCGGTAAATGCGATCTCAGGAAGGTCGGGTGAGGGTATCGACAGGTTAGTCGAACACATCACATCGGTTCTGAAAAATCGGTCATCTCAAGCTGGAATAGCGACTCGCGCTCGACACAGGGATGCTATGCTGTCTGCATTGGTGAGTTTGGCCGAGGCACAGGAAATCCTGTCGCGTGGCTCGGAATTCTATGATATCGCCGCCGAAGAGATGCGTTCGGCAATCCGGGCCCTGGAAACACTGGTGGGCCGGATTGGTGTGGAGAATCTCCTTGATGAGATTTTCTCGAGCTTCTGTCTGGGAAAGTGAAGGAGTGTTTCACGTGAAACATTCAAAGTATGATGTGATTGTGGTTGGCGGCGGACATGCCGGCTCGGAAGCCGCTCACGCCGCCGCAAGAATGGGTGCAAAAACAGTACTGATCACGCTGGATCGCAATGGAATCGGTGTGATGTCTTGTAATCCCGCGATTGGCGGATTGGGTAAAGGGCATCTTGTCCGGGAAATTGATGCTCTTGACGGTGTAATGGGCCGTGTTGCTGATCTTGCAGGGATACAATTCCGTCTCCTAAATCGCCGGAAGGGACCTGCAGTTCAAGGGCCAAGGGCGCAATCTGACCGAACGATATACCGCCAGGAAATGCTGAGGCTAACTGAAGCGCAGCCAAACCTGGATATTCTCGAAGGTGAAGTGACGGACTTCCTCATGTCGGGCGAA
This sequence comes from Leisingera sp. F5, assembly GCF_001593695.1. NCBI lineage: Bacteria > Pseudomonadati > Pseudomonadota > Alphaproteobacteria > Rhodobacterales > Roseobacteraceae > Leisingera > Leisingera sp. F5. The sequence goes on from NZ_LUKH01000005.1 coordinate 40,386, forward strand.
GCTGTTGCAGGGGCAGTATTGGCTGACGGCAGTGAAGTTCCAGCCAGGACGGTTATTCTCACCTCTGGTACATTTCTACGTGGGGTTATTCACATTGGAGACATTTCCAGACCTGGAGGCCGGATTGGTGATAAACCTTCCGTACAGCTTGCTGAACGCCTGGACGGTTTTGAGCTGCCGCTAGGTCGGCTGAAGACGGGTACACCGCCCCGACTGGACGGACGTACTATCGACTGGGACAGTCTGGACGCCCAGCCAGGGGACGATGATCCGGTCTTCTTCTCATTTATGACAAGGGAAATAAGCGCTAAACAGGTTTCCTGCGGGATTACTCACACTAATACGCAGACACATGACATCATCCGGCAAAACCTGGAGCGGTCAGCAATGTACGGCGGGCACATTGAAGGTGTCGGTCCAAGATACTGTCCGTCGATAGAAGACAAAATTGTTCGCTTTTCTGACAAGGAATCGCATCAGATCTTTTTGGAGCCGGAGGGTGTTTCGGATCACAAAGTCTACCCGAATGGTATCTCTACAAGCCTGCCGCAAGACGTCCAGGAGGCATATGTCCGGTCCATCAAGGGGCTTGAAAGAGCAGAGATCCTCCAGCCGGGGTATGCAATTGAATATGACTATATAGATCCTCGGGTTTTGAAGCTGGACCTGTCTGTGAAGGACGTTCCTGGTTTGTATTTGGCCGGGCAGATAAATGGGACAACCGGATATGAGGAAGCCGCCGCACAGGGGTTGGTTGCCGGCTTGAACGCTGCGCGTATGGCTCGGGGGGAGGAACCGGTTACGTTTGGCCGGTCTACCAGCTACATCGGCGTAATGATCGACGATCTCACCACAAATGGTGTCAGTGAACCCTACCGAATGTTTACATCCCGTGCTGAATTTCGTCTCTCCTTGCGGGCAGACAACGCAGACCAGAGGCTAACGCCCAAGGCGATCGAACTGGGTTGTGTCAGCGAAGGCCGGCGGATTGCGTTTTTGGAGAAAATCGAGTGTCTGACCTCCGGTCGAAACATCCTGGAATCACAATCATTTACACCCAAGCAGGTTTCCTCGGCTGGAATACGTATCAATCAAGATGGAAACCGTCGAAATGGTGTAGATGTTCTTGCTTTTCCTGATGTCTCCTTTGAGGATGTTATCCCGCTAATGCCGGAATTAGAGGGGGTAGGGGAAGAGATCCGTCGGCAGTTGGAGCGTGATGCTCTCTACGCCAACTACATTGCACGCCAGGAGCGGGAAGTTTCGGCGATGAAGAGGGATGAGGGTTATCGCTTTCCCGCCGACTTTTCATTTGAAGGAATTGAAGGTCTTTCCAAGGAACTTCAAAGTAAATTATCCCAGTCCAGACCTGAAACTCTGGCGCAAGCTGCGCGTATTGACGGAATGACGCCGGCTGCGCTTGCGCTTTTGCTGGCACGTTTGCGTCGTGGTCTTTCCAGAGAGGGGAAATCCGCGTGAATAAGGAAATGCTTTTTGAAAGTCTTAATGTTTCACGTGAAACATTTCAGAGGCTTGAGATGTTTGAACAGATCATTAAAAGGTGGAACCCGAAAATAAATCTCGTATCGAAGTCGAGCCTGGCTCATCTTTGGACGCGCCATATCGCCGATTCTATACAAGTTTTTCGTTGCACTGGTTTTGTTGAGCATTGGGTTGATATAGGTAGCGGGGGCGGGTTCCCCGGTCTGATTATCGCTATTTTGGCTGCAGATGAAGCACCAAATATGAAGGTGACATTAATCGAAAGTGATCAAAGGAAATCTGCATTCCTTAGAACGGCTGCACGGGAATGTTCCGTCAAAGCGACTGTTTTGACGGAAAGAATTGAAATGGTTACGCCTCAGGCGGCTGACGTTCTGTCTGCGCGGGCCTTGGCGGACTTATCCACGTTGCTGGAATTTTCGGAGCGTCATCTGTCATCCGAAGGGATAGCGCTGTTTCCTAAGGGGGCAAGCTGGAAAAAAGAAGTGGATAACGCGCGGCAGCAATGGCAGTTCGATGCGGAACAGGTTACAAGTCTGACAGAACAAGAAGCAGTAATCCTGAAAATAAGGGAAGTGGCACGTGTCTGATTATTCCCGCCCTGAGGGGCCTCGTATTATCGCGGTCGCAAATCAGAAAGGCGGGGTTGGGAAGACAACAACAGCCATAAATCTGGCGGCTGCGTTGGTAGAAACCGGACTTCGTGTGTTGGTCGTCGACCTTGATCCTCAAGGGAATGCCTCAACTGGCCTTGGGATAGAACCGTCGGATCGGGATCTGACAACTTATGATCTTTTGGTTGAAGACTCATCTCTGAGTGACGTCATTCAAACGACGGAGATTGAGGATCTGTGTATCATCCCAGCGACTGTTGATCTTAGCTCGGCTGATATCGAACTGTTTACCAATGAAAAACGCAGTTTTCTTTTGCATGATGCTCTGCGTCAAACCGCGATGGATGAATATGATTGGGATTATATTCTGATTGATTGCCCGCCCTCGCTGAATCTTCTGACAGTCAATGCAATGGTAGCTGCGCACTCAGTTCTGGTACCGTTGCAAAGTGAATTTTTTGCTTTGGAAGGCGTGACCCAGCTCATGCTGACAATTAGAGAAGTGCGGCAGTCAGCGAACCCAAACCTTCGGATTGAAGGGATTGTCCTGACTATGTTTGATCGTCGTAACAATCTGTCGCAGCAGGTGGAGCAGGACGCCCGGGATAATCTGGGTGATCTGGTGTTTCAAACAAAGATCCCGCGCAATGTCCGGGTGAGCGAGGCACCTTCTTATGCGCAACCGGTTCTAAACTATGACACAAACTCCCTTGGCGCACAGGCATACCGAGCGCTGGCAGAGGAAATCCTTACTAAACATCACAAGATAGCGGCGTAAATGCAAAATACCTACCGGAGGCAATCATGGCAGACAAAAAAACAAAACCACGCGGGCTGGGCCGGGGATTGTCAGCGTTGATGGCAGATGTGAACCCTGCACCGGTGAGCACGCAGGCAGAGGCACCTAGGAATGCAGAAATTCTGGTGCCGATCGAAAATGTCATTGCCAACCCAAATCAGCCGCGCCGGCAGTTCTTGCAAGAAGACTTGGATGATCTGACAGCCTCGATTAAGGAAAAGGGCGTTCTGCAACCGCTGATCGTGCGACCGCGGCCGGGCGGAAGATTCGAGATTGTGGCCGGTGAACGCCGCTGGCGCGCCTCTCAGGCTGCCCAGCTGCATGAGGTTCCTGTGTTGATCCGGGATTACTCGGATCTTGAGATGATGGAAGTGGCCATCATTGAAAACATCCAGCGCTCTGATCTTAATGCACTGGAAGAGGCGCAGAGCTACAAACAGCTGATGGAAAAGTTTGGCCACACGCAGGAACGGATGGCCGAAGCACTTGGTAAAAGCCGGAGCCATATTGCTAATCTAGTGCGCTTGTTGCACCTGCCGGATGATGTTCAAAACCTGGTGCAGGAGCGCAAGCTGTCGGCTGGCCATGCCCGGGCACTGATCACTTCGGACAATGCTTCAGATCTTGCCGTGAAGATCGTCAAGGGGGGGCTATCTGTCCGCGCGACCGAAGCATTGGTTAAGAAAGATGCCGCTGGAGTTCAGACGTCTGCCGAAAAGAGACCGAGAAAGCCGCAGGAAAAGGATGCGGATACCCGTGCTCTTGAAGGAGATCTGTCGGCGGTTCTGAAAATGAAAGTGGCTATCGATCATAAGCCTGGCGGTGAAGCCGGCGCCGTAACGATCAGCTACGAAAGCCTGGATCAACTGGATGAGCTGTGCAATCTGCTCAGCCGCTAGGCCGGGTCCAGATGAAAAGAAGTACAGAAGAGAGAACAACCGCCTGGATCCCTACTATGTAGCCAGGGGCACCAAGAAGCAGAGATAGTCCGAAGACGGCGGCAATCGAAACGGTTGCCGCCATTTTTGCGCCCGGCCGGATGGCGCCGTGGTCGCGCCAATCTAGGATCATAGGACCAAAAATGTTGTGATCAACGATCCAACTGTGCAGGCGTTCAGATGAGTTGGCAAAAAAGAACGCGGCAAGGAGAAGGAAGGGGACAGTTGGAAGCAAGGGCAGAACAATACCTATTACGGCCAAACCGACACAGAACAGTCCTAGACCGGCATAGATAAAACGCATTGTTTCAGTCCATCAACAGTTCGCGGAGCACTGCATTCAATAGTGCGCGTCCTTGATCAGTCGCGCGAAGCCTCTTCTCTGAGATAGTGATCATGCCCATCTGTACAAGATCCTCAAGTCGACTCTCGGGGAGATTAACACCTGAAAGTTGAGTGTACCGTGCTAAATCCAGACCTTCGGATAGACGCATCCCCATCATCATGTATTCAGCCACAGCATCTTCCTGCGAAAGAGAAGCGCGCAGGGATTCCCCATTTCCCTTACTGACCGCTTCCAGCCAGGCACCTGGGGCCAGATGGGTTTCCGTGGCGTACCGGGTACAATCAATACTCAAACGGCCATGAGCGCCGGGGCCGATCCCGGCGTAGTCACCGTATCGCCAGTAGATCAGGTTATGCCGGGACTCCGAACCCGGCTTGGCGTGGTTGGAGATTTCATAACCGGCCATGCCAAAAGACGCGCAGATGTCCTGGGTCGCCTGATACATATCCGCAGAGGTGTCGTCGGCCGGCAGACCGCGCAGTTTACCCCGGGCGTAGCGATCACCAAAAGCGGTGCCGTCCTCAATTGTCAGCTGGTAGAGCGACAGGTGGTCAATAGCCATGGAAAGTGCTTCGCGAAGTTCCGTTTCCCAGGTTTTCAGTGTTTGGCCCTGGCGGGCATAAATTAGATCAAAGCTGACTCGGTCAAAGCATTTGCGCGCGATATCAAAGGCTGCTTTGGCTTCGGAGACACTGTGAATACGTCCCAGCCGGCGCAGGTCATCGTCGTTCAGGGCCTGAATGCCCATGGAGATCCTGTTGACTCCGGCGTCCCGGTAGCCGGCAAAGCGACCTGCCTCAACAGAGCCAGGATTTGCTTCAAGAGAGATCTCTATGTCATTGGCAAAGGGCCAAATTTCACGTGCCCGATCGATAACAGCGGCGACAGTTTCCGGCTGCATCAGAGAAGGAGTGCCGCCGCCGAAGAATATTGAGTTGAGGACACGGCCTGAGAGCTGTTCCGAGAGTCTGTCGAGTTCGCTCAGATAGGCTCTAACCCATAGTTTTTGGTCTATTTTTGCGGAGACATGACTGTTGAAGTCGCAATAGGGGCATTTGGCCTGGCAAAAGGGCCAATGCACGTAGAGGCCAAAGCCCCCATTGCGCCAGTCATCCACCGAAACAGCCCCGGATGAACTGGGCAACTGCCTTGCCGCGGTGGCTGATCTTGTTCTTTTCCGCTGGGTCCATTTCGGCGCAGGTGATGCTATACCCGTCCGGCTGGAACATCGGATCGTAACCAAACCCATGCGCGCCACGGATCGGCCAGACCAGCTGGCCGGGCATCACGCCTTCGAACACTTCGTCGTGGCCGTCGGGCCAGGCAATGACCAGGGTACAGCGGAACTGCGCGGTGCGGGGGACCTCGGGGCCGGCTGCGTTCAACTCGTTATTGGCGCGGGTCATCGCCATTTGGAAGTCACGGCCATTAGGGGTTTCTGCCCAATCGGCGGTGTAGACGCCCGGGGCACCATTCAGAGCGTCGATAGTGATCCCGGAATCGTCGGACAAGGCTGGCAGGCCGGTTGCCTTGGCCGCTGCATGAGCCTTGATGCGGGCATTGCCGACAAAGGTGTCTTCGGTTTCCTCCGGCTCCGGCAGGTTCATTTCGCCGGCGCCGGCAACGCTGACACCAAAGGGGGCAAGTATCTCGGTGATTTCGTTCAGCTTGCCCTTGTTGTGGGTGGCGACAAGCAGTTTGCCGCCTTCCAGTTTGCGGATCATTTGCAGGCGGCCTTTTGCATCTCTGCCAGCTCTGTGGTGCCCTTGGCGGCCAGATCCATCAGCTGGTTCATCTGATCGCGGGAGAACAGGGAGCCTTCGGCGGACATCTGCACTTCGATCAGCTTGCCCGAGCCAGTCATGATAAAGTTGCCGTCAACGCCGGCCTCGGAATCCTCCGGGTAGTCCAGATCCAGCACCGGCTGGCCTGCATAGATACCGCAGGAGACGGCCGAAACAGGGTCCATCAGCGGGTCGATGTGGACGTCGCCAGCTTTCATCAGCTTGTTAACCGCTAGGCGCAGGGCGACCCAGCCGCCGGTGATCGAGGCGCAACGGGTGCCGCCATCGGCCTGCAGGACGTCACAGTCGACAGTGATCTGACGCTCGCCCAAAGCCACGCGGTCGACGCCGGCCCGCAATGCGCGGCCGATCAGACGCTGGATTTCAACCGTGCGGCCGCCTTGCTTGCCTGATGCAGCCTCGCGGCGCATACGGGTATTGGTGGCGCGGGGAAGCATACCGTATTCAGCGGTGACCCAGCCAAGACCGGTTCCCTTGATAAAGGGCGGCACCCGGTCTTCGATGGTGGCGGTGCACAGGACGTGGGTATCGCCAATCTTGATCAGGCAGGAGCCCTCGGCGTGTTTGGTGAAGCCGGTCTCAATCGACACGGCGCGCATTTCATTCAGTTCTCGTCCTGAGGGTCGCATGGCACATCCTTTATTTGCTGGCTTGGGGATATCCCCCGGACGCCAAGCTATGCAAGCCCGATTGACCTTTTCCCACGCTGCTCTTTAATGACAATCTAGCTTTGGGTTCTTATGTTGAATCCGCAAGCAACGCTGGAATACCGATGAGCGACGCGAACAATATTCTGCAAGACCTGAATGACCGCTCGCGGGAAGTTTTCCGGACGGTGGTCGAAAGCTATTTGGAGAGCGGCGATCCAGTTGGCAGCCGCACGCTGACACGTTCATTGAGCGAAAAGGTAAGCGCAGCCACGGTTCGTAACGTAATGCAGGACCTGGAATATCTTGGCCTGCTGGACAGCCCGCATGTAAGCGCTGGCAGGGTGCCCACCCAAATGGGCTTGCGCATGTTTGTCGATGGGTTGCTGGAGGTTGGCGACCTCAACGTGCAGGACCGTGAGAAGATTGATGCGACACTTGGGCGGAATGCCGGCGATGTCGGCGGGATGCTGGACCGGGTCGGTGCGGCGCTGTCCGGTGTGACGCAAGGCGCGTCGCTGGTGCTGACGCCCAAACATGAGGCGGAGATCCGGCATATCGAGTTTGTCTCATTGGCGCACGACCGGGCGCTGGTAGTACTGGTGTTCTCAGATGGCCATGTAGAAAACCGCCTGTTCACCCCGCCACCAGGGCAGACGCCCAGTTCGATGCGGGAGGCGGCGAATTTCCTCAATGCGCTGATCGAGGGGAAGACACTGAGTGAGGTGCAGCGGCAGATCCAGACCGAAATCTCGGCGCGGCGCCAGGAAATCGACAGCCTGGCACATGCTATGATTGAAAGCGGGCTGGCGGTCTGGGAGCAGGATGACAGCGAGCAGGCCCGGCTGATTGTGCGCGGGCGGGCGAATCTGCTGGCCGAAACCGGTGCGGCGGAGGAGCTGGAGCGGATACGGACCTTGTTTGATGATTTAGAGCGCAAGCGTGATATCGCCGAATTTCTGGAACTGACCGAAGACGGTGACGGCGTGCGCATTTTTATCGGTTCGGAGAACAAACTTTTCTCACTTTCGGGTTCCTCTTTGGTGGTGTCTCCCTATATGAACGCGGATCGAAAGATCATCGGTGCGGTAGGGGTGATTGGCCCGACGCGCCTGAATTACGGACGGATTGTGCCGATTGTAGACTATACGGCACAACTGGTCGGCAAACTGTTGTCTGACCGGAGTTAGAGGTGAAACATGGCAGAGCTCAAGGACGAAGACTTTCTGGATGATATCGCTGCCGCCGAGGCTGAGGAGCTGGCGGGGCAGACCGAGGAATTTGATGATGCCTCGTTGGAAATCGATTCACTCCGGGCGGAACGGGATGAGCTGAAGGACAGGTTCATGCGGGCGCTGGCGGATGCTGAGAACGCCCGCAAGCGCGGTGACAAGGCACGCCGGGAAGCGGAGAATTACGGTGGCTCGAAACTGGCCCGTGACATGCTGCCGGTTTACGACAACATGAAGCGCGCGATCGAAGCGGCGACCGACGAGCAGCGCGAAGTTGCGGCGGCGCTGATCGAAGGTGTGGAACTGACCATGCGCTCGCTGCTGGGTGTGTTCGAAAAGCACGGCATCCGGGTTGTGTCGCCGGAAGTTGGCGACAAGTTTGATCCGCAGGTGCATGAGGCTATGTTCGAAGCACCGGTGCCGGGCACCAAGGCAGGCGACATCATTCAGGTGTCTGCGGAAGGGTTCATGCTGCATGACCGTCTGCTGCGGGCGGCACAGGTTGGTGTTTCCTCGACACCGGCAGGCTAACAAAACAGGCCCTTCGGACCTGTGCCTTCGGCGAGTATTTTTGAAAAGATGAAAGGGCGGCTCCGGATGGGGCCGCTCTTTGTCTTTTCAGCCAGCGGCTTCTTTCAGCTTGTAGAGTATTTCCAGCGCTTCACGTGGCGACAGGTCATCCGGGTGGATTTTTGACAGGAGGTCTGTCGCCGGCGAAGGACCCTCTGGGGCTTTGGGTTGGGGCGGCGGGGCTGCGGCGAAGAGCGGCAGATCATCGATCTGAATCTTTGAACCGCCCTCGCGGCTGCTCTGTTCCAGCATGTCGAGCACGTCGCGGGCACGTGCAACAACGGATGCGGGCAGGCCAGCAAGCTGCGCCACCTGCACGCCATAGGAACGGTCAGCGGCACCCTTGTGCACCTCATGCAGGAAGATTACTTCACCCTCCCATTCCTTGACCGCCACGGTGGCGTTGTCGACGCCCTCCAGCTTGGCGGCAAGTTGGGTCAGCTCGTGGTAGTGGGTGGCAAACAGCGCCCGGGAGCGGTTTATCTCGTGCAGATGCTCCAGCGTTGCCCAGGCGATGGACAGACCGTCATAGGTAGCGGTGCCGCGGCCGATTTCGTCAAGGATCACCAAGGCGCGGTCGTCTGCCTGGTTCAGAATGGCGGCGGTTTCGACCATCTCCACCATGAAGGTCGAGCGGCCGCGGGCCAGATCGTCCGAGGCGCCAACCCGGCTGAACAGCTGGCTGACGAGGCCGATGTGGGCGCTTTCCGCAGGGACATAGCTGCCCATCTGGGCCAGCAGTGCAATCAGTGCGTTCTGGCGCAGGAAGGTCGATTTACCGGCCATATTGGGGCCAGTGAGCAGCCAGACTGCGGCACCGTCCTGGGCTGACAGATCGCAGTCATTGGCCACAAAGGTTTCGCCGCCTTGCTGGCGCAGGGCCTGTTCCACCACCGGGTGGCGGCCGCCTTCCACGTGAAACGCGCGGCTGTTGTCGACTTTGGGGCGGGTCCAGTTTTCGCCACGCGCCAAATCGGCCAGCCCGGCCAGCAGATCCAGTTCGGCCAGCCCGCGGGCGGCGGTGTTCAGGCGGGCGGCTGTTTCCAGAATTGCCCTGGAAAGTCCAGTATAGAGCCGCTTTTCAATCTCAAGCGCCAAGTTTCCGGCATTCAGGATGCGGGTTTCAATCTCGCTCAGCTCCACTGTGGTGAAACGGACCTGATTGGCAGTCGTCTGGCGGTGAATATAGGTTTCGTTCAGCGGAGGAGACATCATTTTGTCCGCGTGTGTCGCGGTGGTTTCGATGAAATAGCCCAGCACATTGTTGTGTTTGATCTTCAGCGAAGTGACACCGGTGTGTTCCGCGTATTTCTTCTGCATTGAAGCAATCACTGAGCGCCCCTCGTCGCGGAGGGTGCGGGCTTCATCCAGTTCCGGATCGTAGCCGGTTGCGATGTAACCGCCGTCCCGTGCCATAAGCGGCGGTTCGGCCACCAGGGCCGCATCCAGGAGAGACAGCAAATCGTCGAAACCTTGCAGATCCGACATGGCCCCGGCCATCAGCGCAGGCAGTTCAAGCCCGGCGCAAAACCCGGCAATTGCTTCGGCCTGCGACAACCCGTTGCGGATAGCAGCCAGATCGCGCGGGCCGCCGCGCTCCAGCGCCAGGCGAGAGAGCGCCCGATCGAGGTCCGGTGTTTTGCGCAAAGCCGCGCGCAGGTCTTCGGCGGTCTGAGATTGTTCAACAGCGAAATCCAATGCAGCAAGGCGCTGGTGGATCGCATCGAGATTACGGGAGGGGCTGGACAGCCGTTGTTCCAGCAAGCGGGCGCCGCCGGGGGTGACAGTGCGGTCCACAACTGCCAGCAGCGAGCCGGCACGGCCCCCTGACAGGGAACGGGTCAGCTCCAGATTGCGGCGGGTGGCGGCATCAATCTGCACCACCCGGTCCTGCGCCTCCTGCTGCGGCGGCTGCAACAGCGGCAGCTTGCCCTTTTGGGTGATTTCCAGATAGTCGATCAACGCGCCCATGGCTGAGACTTCGGCCCGGGTGAAAGTGCCGAAACCATCCAGGGCGCTGACGCTGAACAGGGTGCAGATGCGCTTTTCCGCAGCGGTGCTGTCAAAGCTCGCTTTGCCCAGCGGAGTGAGCGGGATCTTGTATTCTTCAGCCAGAGGGAGGGCAGCGTCATAGGCCGGACCATCAGCAACGATCAACTCCGACGGCGCCAGGCGGGCCAGCTCGGGCGACAAGCGGACCCGTGCGACCGGCATCACGTGAAACGCGCCGGTCGAAATGTCGGCCCAGGCCAGTGCGGCCTCATCCCTGAGTTCAGAGTAAGAAACCAGAAAGTTGTGGCGGCGCGCCTCCAGCAGAGATTCCTCGGTCAGGGTGCCCGGTGTCACCAACCGCACCACATCGCGTTTTACCACTGATTTGGAACCCCGCTTTTTGGCTTCGGCCGGGCTTTCCAGCTGCTCGCCCACGGCAACGCGAAAGCCCTTGCGGATCAGCGTCAGCAGATAGCCTTCGGCGGCATGGACGGGCACGCCGCACATGGGGATGTCTTCGCCGTTGTGCTTGCCGCGTTTGGTCAGCGCGATGTCCAAGGCTTCTGCGGCGTTGACTGCGTCCTCAAAGAACATCTCGTAAAAGTCGCCCATCCGATAAAAAAGCAACGCATCCGCATGCGCTGCCTTGATCTCGAGATACTGCGCCATCATGGGCGTTACGGTCATGAAAAATCCCCCAGGTCGTCGTTGTAAGACGTGTACAATGGGGGCGGTGCGAGGAAAACCCGGATGTGACTGCCGCCAAGACCTCCGGCGGCAGTCTGCTGTCAGTAAAGGTTGCGCAGTGTGTCGGGCATTGTGTTGACAATGGAGAGCGACAGAGTGCTCAACTGTTGCTGCGCCTGCAGCGCCAGAAGTTTTGTCGCCGCTTCCTCCATGCTGGTGTCGATCATCGAACTGACTCCCTGGGTGATCGAATCCGACAGCTTGCCGACAAACTGGTTCTGTTCGGCAATGCCGCCGGCGCTGGCGCCAAGAGCAGCGGAGCTGTCGATTGCGTAAGCCAGGAACCCCTCGATTTCTCCTAGAGCGGTCAACGCGCTGGCAGTGTCGGTGATGGCAGTCCGGTTGCCAATGTCAAACTGCGGGCTGCCTTCGAAGTCCACGCCATCTACGCTGAGCGAGGTCACGCCTCCGGCCCCGGATAGTGCAGACGGGACAGTCAGCGATGTGCCGCCGTTGCCGTCCACATCAGTTGTCAGAAGGTTCACACCGTTGAAACTGGAGGATGAGATTATGGAATTGATCTGCTCGGTCTTTTGCGACAGGGCCGCTTCGAATTTGCTGAAATCCCCCATCCCGCTGGCCGCCATAACTGCCAGTGACCGCATTTCGGTTACAGCGTCAGTGATTTGTTCCGCTCCGGCTGAAGCAACCGCCACGGTGGCTTCACCCAGCGACAATGAGTCTGAGACAGAGCGCAACCCCGAAATATCTGAATCCATCAGTTCGGAGATCGCCCAGAGGGCGGCGTTATCTTGCGCCGTGTTGACTTCTTTGCCGGTGGATATGCTGTATTGCACGGTGTCGAGCTGGCTATTGACGCCACCCAATGTCTGCAAGGCAACCATCGCGCCGGAATTGTTTTGGAAACTTATCATTCCTCATTATTCCTTTGATCCTAGGCCCGTGTTCCGGGCGGACAAATGTCATTCTGACACGTGCTTTTCAGGCTCATGAGTTCGAGCGCGCAGCGCCACCTGGCTTACAGGTGCGTGTTAATACCTATTAATAAATTACAGCAGACGGGCGTCTACTTTAAGGTGAAAATCTGGCGCTATCCATCGCCCTTTAGTCGCATTTATCTCAATTCTGGCTATACAGATTCTTGAAAGCCCGGATTGAGGGGCGCGGTTGGCTGGGCTAAGACGGACCGCGACGAGGAGAGGACACGAGATAAAATGCCCAAAACAAAGATCACCGATGAGGAAGCCCTGGCGTTTCACCTGGAGCCGTCTCCGGGCAAATGGGAGATCAATGCCACTGTCCCGATGACAACGCAGCGGGATCTGTCTTTGGCCTACTCTCCGGGGGTTGCGGTGCCTTGCGAAGCAATCGCGGCAAATCCTGAGACCGCCTATGATTACACCAACAAGGGCAACTTGGTTGCGGTGATATCAAACGGCACGGCGGTGCTGGGTCTGGGCAATCTGGGGGCTTTGGGCTCTAAGCCGGTGATGGAGGGCAAATCTGTCCTGTTCAAACGCTTCGCCGACGTGAACTCAATCGACATCGAACTGGATACCGAGGATCCGGACAAGTTCATCGAAGCGGTTAAGCTGATGGGGCCGACCTTTGGCGGCATCAACCTGGAAGACATCAAGGCGCCGGAGTGTTTCATCATTGAGCAGAAGCTCAAGGAAGAGATGGACATTCCCGTCTTCCACGATGATCAGCACGGCACTGCGGTGATCTGCGCGGCCGGCCTGATCAACGCGCTGCATCTGTCGGGCAAGAAGATTGAGGATGTGAAGATCGTCCTGAATGGGGCAGGGGCAGCCGGTATTGCCTGTATCGAGCTGCTGAAAGCCATGGGCGCGCGGCACGAAAACTGCATCGTTTGCGACACCAAAGGCGTGATTTATCAGGGCCGTACCGAGGGCATGAACCAGTGGAAATCGGCCCACGCGATCACCACGGATCTGCGCACTCTGGAAGAAGCCATGCGCGGTGCCGACGTCTTTCTGGGCGTATCGGTCAAGGGCGCGGTAACCCAGGAAATGGTGGCCGCGATGGCCGACAATCCGGTGATTTTTGCGATGGCAAACCCGGATCCGGAAATCACTCCTGAAGAGGCGCATGAGGTGCGTGTCGATGCCATCGTCGCCACCGGCCGGTCCGATTACCCGAACCAGGTCAACAACGTGCTGGGCTTCCCCTACCTGTTCCGCGGCGCGCTGGATATCCACGCCCGCGCCATTAACGACGAAATGAAGATCGCATGTGCCCATGCTCTGGCCGCCCTTGCGCGCGAGGATGTGCCGGACGAAGTGGCGCTGGCCTATGGCAAGTCTCTGTCTTTTGGCCGCGACTATATCATTCCGACTCCCTTTGATCCCCGGCTAATCCACCGGATCCCGCTGGCGGTGGCCAGGGCAGGCATGGATACCGGTGCCGCTCGCCGTCCGATCGTGGACATGGATGCCTATGAGGTGGGTTTGAAATCCCGCATGGATCCGACCGCCTCTATTCTGCGCGGATTGAATGCCCGTGCCCGTTCAGCCCAGTCCCGGATGATCTTCGCTGAGGGTGACGATCCCCGCGCTCTGCGCGCTGCAGTGATGTATCAGCGTTCCGGCTTTGGAAAATCTCTGGTTGTGGGCCGGCAGGAAGATGTGCGGGCCAAGCTGGAAAAGGCCGGCCTTGGCGATGCCGTGCGTGAGCTGGAAATTGTTAACGCTGCCAACACGCCGAATTTCGATTTGTACAAGGGTTTCCTGTACAGCCGCTTGCAGCGTAAAGGCTTTGATCACAAGGATATTCACCGGTTGGTGGGGCGTGACCGGCACGTGTTTGCCAGCCTGATGCTGGCGCATGGGCATGGCGACGGTCTGGTCACCGGCGCAACCCGGAAATCGGCCCATGTTCTGGAACGGATCAACCATGTTTTTGATGCCGATGCCGATCATGGTGCCGCTGGCGTGACTGCGCTGCTGCACAAGGGGCGGATCGTGCTGATCGGGGATACGTTGGTGCATGAGTGGCCGGATGAGAACCACCTCGCAAATATCGCTGAACGTGCCGTGGGCGTCGCCCGCCATATGGGGCTTGAACCGCGGGTGGCCTTTGTCAGCTTCTCCACCTTCGGTTACCCAGTGTCGGAACGTGCGGAAAAGATGCATGTCGCGCCCACCGTTCTGGATAAACGCGGTGTTGATTTCGAATACGAAGGCGAGATGACCGTTGATGTGGCGCTCAACGAGCGGGCCCAGCGGTATTACCCGTTCCAGCGTTTGACCGGCCCGGCCAACATCCTGATTGTGCCGGCCCGCCATTCAGCCTCGATTTCGGTCAAGCTTATGCAGGAAATGGGCGGCGCCACGGTTATCGGCCCGATCCTGTCCGGTATCGACAAGCCGATCCAGATCTGCTCGACCACCTCCACCACCAATGACATTTTGAATATGGCGGTACTGGCAGCCTGCAACATCGGGTGATCTGAATGGCAATCTGGAACCTGGGATCAATCAATGCGGACATGGTCTATGCCTTGCCGCATCTGCCGGCGGCGGGGGAAACCCTTGCCGCCCAACGCCTTGACAGATTTCTAGGCGGGAAAGGCGCCAACATGTCCGTTGCCGCCGCCCGCGCTGGCAGCGAGATTAATCACATCGGTGCTGTTGGGCCTGACGGGGCTTGGGCAGTCGAGCGGTTGAAGGATTATGGCACTGGAATTCAAGACATTGCCCAGGTGGACATCCCAACCGGCCACGCCATCATTGCGGTGGAGCCGGAGGGGGAAAACCAGATCATCCTGTTTCCCGGCGCCAACCGTGCGCTGACCCAGGATCAGTTGGACCAAGCGCTTTCACAGGCTAATGCAGGCGACATTCTGGTGATGCAGAATGAAACCAATATGCAGGCCGAAGCTGCCCGTGCGGGCCGCGATCAGGGGATGCGGGTCTGCTACGCCGCCGCCCCCTTTGACGCGGACGCAGTCAAAGCGGTTCTTCCGTTTCTCGACTTCTTGATCCTGAACGAGGTGGAAGCCGGACAGCTGAAAGAGGCGTCTGGCAAGTCGCCCGATGAGCTTGGCATCAAAGACGTGGTTATCACTCTTGGTGCTAAAGGGGCCCGGCATATCGACGGCGAAACCGGAGATGTGCTGGATGTTCCCGCTCTTCCGGTTACGCCTGTAGATACCACAGGGGCAGGGGACACTTTCACCGGATATGTACTTTCGGGTCTGGACCAGGGCTTGCCGATGGCAAAAGCTATGTTGCTGGCCGCGCAGGCTGCGGCGCTGATGGTCACGCGCCATGGTACAGCCGATGTGATCCCTGAACTGAAAGAAGTGCAGGCGGCCCACTTTTGATCTGAGGCATTCTGCTTCTTTTTGGTTAACAAATACTCCGGGGGAATTGGCCGTTAGGCCAAGGGGGCAGCGCCCCGCCTTAATGATCTTTTGCAAAAGGCGCTGCATCGCCCCACAATTGCGCCACGCGCTGATCACGCCCGCAGGCCTGGCGGTATCGTTTATAGGCCGCCGCTTGCCGCTTGGGGCCAAAGCGGGTGAAAACCAGGCTTTCTCCTTTATAATAGTCCTGGTGATAGTCTTCGGCTTCATAAAAGGGTTTCACCGGCAGGACAGGGGTCACGACTTTTCGCCCCAAGGCTTCCTGAGCGTCGGAAATGACTTGCTTGGCTAGGGTCTTTTCTTCTTCGTTAGAGACAAAAACTGCGGTGCGGTAGCTCTCGCCGCGGTCGCAGAACTGGCCGCCCGCGTCTGTCGGATCAACCGAGCGGAAGAAAAGTTCCAGCAAGTGTTCGCGTGATACTTTTGCGGGATCAAAGGAAATTTGTACTGCTTCGTAATGGCCGCTGCCGCCGCGGCTGACATCCTTGTAGGTCGGGTTTTCTGTCTTGCCGCCAGTATAGCCTGACACGGCTTCAGTCACCCCGGGAACGCTTTCAAAATCGCTTTCCACACACCAGAAGCATCCACCGGCCACGGTCAGAACTTCAGTTGATTGCGCCTGCACAGGATTGGCATTTGCAACCGTACCGATCGCAATAAGCCCCATCAAAGTAATAGGTCTCAGACTCTCCAGAAAACGCATCTTGGGCCTCCATTCTGCTTTGCTGCCACTCTGCCGGCTGATGCGCAGCCCCTCAACCCGGCAGCGGCGGATTTCACGGACAGGTGACAGCAAGTTACTGCTTGGAAATTGGATCCAATATTACTAACGTGCCGGCAAAGGAGGATCCCATGACTGAAAAGATGAGCACTCACCAGGCTGAAGAAGATCAGCGCAACGAAGAAATCCTGATCTATCTGAATGGAAAAACTGTCCCCAAGGCTGAGGCCAAGGTGAGCGTTTATGACAGCGGTTTTATGCTGGGCGACGGTGTGTGGGAAGGGTTGCGGCTGTACAACGGAACCTGGGCCTTCATGGACGAGCATCTGGACCGGCTGTTTGAGGCCGCCAAGGCGATTGACCTGGATATCGGGTTGGATAGGGAGGGCGTGAAAACTGCAGTGTTAGAGACGCAGAAAGCCAATGGCATGATCACTGATGCCCATGCCCGGCTGATGGTTACACGCGGAGTAAAAACGCGCCCCTTCCAGCACCCTTCGCTGTCGCAGCAAGGCCCGACCATGACCATTATCATGGAGCATTCCCGCCCTGACCTGCCACGCCAGATTAAACTGGCCACAGTGCCGCATATCCGCGGGCTGCCGATGACGCAGGACCCCAAACTGAATTCCCACTCCAAGCTGAACTGCATTATCGCCTGCATCGCCGCCGAAAAGGCGGGCGCGGATGAAGCGCTGATGCTGGATGTGAATGGTTTTGTGAACACCACAAATGCTTGCAACTTCTTCATTGTGCGCAAGGGGGAGGTTTGGACTTCGACCGGGGACTACTGCATGAATGGCATTACCCGGCAGAAAGTGATCGATTTGTGCCGTGCCAACAGTATTCCGGTTCACGAGCGGAACTATTCTCTGGTGGATGCATACGGCGCCGACGAAGCCTTCCTGACCGGCACTTTCGGGGCGCAGACGCCGGTGGGCAGCATTGACGGCCGACAGATCGGCAGCGGGCAAATGGGGTCCATGACCGAGCGCCTTCGTGCTCTCTACAAGGATCTGATTGAAAGGGAGTGTGTCTGATGCGGATTGCAATGTGGTCCGGGCCGCGGAACCTGTCGACGGCGATGATGTATGCCTTTGGCAACCGCGGTGATTGCGCGGTGGTGGATGAACCGTTTTATGCGGCCTATCTGGCGATGACCGGTCTCAACCATCCGATGCGAGCGGAAATTCTGGACAGCCAGCCGCGGGATCCGGGCGAGGTGGCAAAGGCGCTGCTGGGAAAGGTTCCAAGTGCCAGGCCTTACTACTACCAAAAACATATGACACAGCACATGATCCCCGGTGTTCCGCGCCAGTGGATGCGAGAGGTCACAAATGTCTTTCTGATCCGTCATCCGGCACGTGTGATCGCCTCATATGCGGCGAAACGGGAAAATCCCACGCTGGAAGACATTGGGTTCCGCCAACAGGCGGAACTATTCGAGCTGGTACGCAGCTGGGAACATGCACCGATTGTCGTGGACAGCCATGATATTCGAAAGGATCCGGCAGGCAAACTGGAACAGTTGTGCGAGACGGTCGGCATGCCGTATTCCCCGAAGATGCTGACCTGGCCAAGGGGCGGACACAAAGACGATGGCGTGTGGGCGGCGCACTGGTACGGTGCGGTCTGGAATTCGACCGGTTTTGCCGACCCGGAAAGTCCGCTGCCGGAGGTGCCGGAGGACCTTCAGCCCGTGTTGCAGGCGGCGCTGCCTTATTACGAAGAGATGAAAGCAGCGAAAATCTGAGGGGAGAAGGGGGCTTTGCCCCCTCGCGCCTGCGGCGCTCACCCCCAGGATGTTTTCAGCCAGAAGAGGAGGTTCAGCCGATCAGTTTGCCCAGTTTCATGGCAACACCCATGTCGCCGGAGATTTTGATTTTTCCCATCACTACTGCCGTCATCGGGTTGAGCTTGCCGGTGAGCAGCTTTTTCAGGTTCTCTCTGGAAAGCTGCAGCGTGCAGTCAGTGTCACAGTCATCGGTGGTGGCACCGCCTTCGGAGAGCACGATGACGCCATCCTCTCCACAGTCGAATTTCAGCGTGCCGTTAAAGCTCTTTCCAGCCAAACCTGTGCGGATGTCCTCGGCGATGTCCTGAAGTGCCATATGTTCCTCCCTTGCTTGCCGTGAGGGTTAGGCACGCAAGGGTTGCCGGGCAATAGTGACCAAAGGGGAGGGCGCCGGGTTACGTCCCGGCAAGGGCTGCCTTGGTCAGCGGGCAGGGCTGACCGCCATAGAAGGTATCGAGCACCTGCCGGAATTCCGCCGGCGCACCCGGTACAGCTGCAAACAACGTCATCGAGGAACGCAGCTTTTTAGCATCGGTACTGCCGAGGATTTGCGCGGGATCTGTACCCTGATGCTGCAGCATCAGTCGGCTGGCGTCCACCAGGCGGCTGCGCAGCTTTTCGTGGTTCAGATAGGCTGTGGCCTCGGTCAGGTCTTCGATCCCGTAAAGCTGTGCCATGTGCGATTGGCCCAGTTCGGCCAATTGGGGAAAGACGAACCACATCCAGTGGCTCGTCTTTTGTCCTGCGGAGAGTTCAGTCAGGACAGCCGCCCAAACGGTGTCCTGAGCCTCGACGAACATTTCCAGCTCTTCCGCGAAATCGTCCTCGAAGCCGTCGTCTATGCCGCCTTGGTCACTCACTTTTTGATCCGGCGCTCACGTGCGGCCAGCAGCTTGAGGCGCAGGGCATTCAGTTGAATGAAACCTGCAGCATCGGTCTGGTCATAGGCGCCGGCATCTTCTTCAAAAGTCACGTGTGCTTCGGAATAGAGCGAGTGATCCGACCAGCGGCCGACACAGGTTGCAGAGCCTTTGTAAAGTTTAAGGCGCACGGTTCCGGTGACATGTTCCTGGCTCTTGTCGATCGCAGCCTGCAGCATTTCGCGCTCGGGCGAATACCAGAAACCATTGTAGATCAGCTCTGCGTATTTCGGCATCAGCTCATCTTTCAGATGCATTGCGCCGCGGTCCATGGTGATCGATTCAATCCCGCGGTGGGCTTCCAGCAGCAGGGTGCCGCCCGGCGTTTCATAAATACCGCGGGATTTCATGCCGACAAAGCGGCCTTCGACCAGGTCGAGACGGCCGCAACCGTGCTTGCCGCCCAGTTCGTTCAGTTTTGTCAGCAGGTCTGCCGGGCTCAGCGCTTCACCGTTGATGCTGACAGCATCACCCTTTTCAAAGCCGACCTCGATGAACTCAGGCTCATTCGGCGCGTCCTCGGGGTGCACGGTGCGCTGGTAAACATAGTCAGGCGCCATCACTGCCGGGTCTTCCAGAACCTTACCCTCGGAGGACGTGTGCAGCAGGTTTGCGTCAACCGAGAAGGGGGCTTCGCCGCGTTTGTCCTTGGCGACCGGAATCTGGTTTTGTTCAGCAAACTCCAGCAGGCGGGTGCGCGAGGTCAGATCCCATTCACGCCAGGGTGCGATCACCTTGATGTCTGGGTTCAGAGCGTAGGCAGCCAATTCGAAACGGACCTGATCGTTGCCCTTGCCGGTGGCGCCATGAGCGACCGCGTCGGCACCGGTGGCTTCGGCGATTTCTACAAGACGCTTGGAGATCAGCGGCCGGGCGATCGAAGTGCCCAGCAGATACAGGCCTTCGTAAACCGCATTGGCGCGGAACATCGGGAAGACGAAGTCACGGACAAATTCCTCGCGCACATCTTCGATGAAGATGTTTTCCGGTGCGATACCCAGCATTTCCGCTTTCTTGCGGGCAGGTTCCAGTTCTTCACCCTGGCCGAGGTCGGCGGTGAAGGTGACAACTTCGCAGCCGTATTCGGTCTGCAGCCATTTCAGGATGATCGAGGTGTCGAGGCCACCGGAATAGGCGAGCACAACTTTCTTGGGCGCGGACATGGAATTCCCTCTCAGGTCAGAACGCCTGCGGCGTAGCGGGTTTTGCCCGGAAGGGCAAGGTTAACCGGGGTTTCGTGCCGCGTCGGCTGCAACTATGGTCCGCGCCAGATGTGGTTTTCAAATTGGAGCAGATTTTGATGAAACCTTGGGCGCTGTTCAGTCATTCAGTGGGAATGCTGGCACGGAATTTTGGTGATATGCTGCGGGTGTTTTTGGTTCCCACGCTGCTGATTGCGGCACTATTTGCGACCTTTTTTAAAATGACGGGTTTGTGGGGCATCCTGCAATGGGGTGTAGTGACACCGCTGCCGGAAAACTCAGGTTTAAGCGGCCCGCTGTTCCTGGTCGCAATGTTTTCGCTCTTGATTGGGATGTGGAGTGTGGTTTCCTGGCACCGCTTTGTTCTGCTTGAGGAAATGCCGCAGGGCTGGCTGCCGGGTTTGGAAGGCGGTCGCGTGATGGCCTACTTTGGACGGTCTGTGCAGATTGCGCTGGTTCTTTTGTGCATGATGATTCCTGTGCTGCTGATGGTTCTTCTAGTAACAACACTGCTTAGCGGGGCAGGGCCGGCAGTTCTGCAATTGATCAACCTGCCGATTGCAATTTTCATCACCTATCTGGTTCTCAGGCTTTCAGTGATCCTGCCGGCGGCAGCGTTGGGAGCGGACATGGGGCTGCGCGAAGCTTGGAACTCCACTGGAAACGCTTTTGGTGATCTTCTGGGTTTGGCTGCCATATTGGTTGCAGCACAATACGCAGCCCAATTCGTTGCCGAAGCGCTGGCGGCATCCCCATCGTTGGCTGTTGGTGTCTCCATCCTCGTATCAGCTGCCTTGGCCCTGTTGAACATCAGCCTGCTGACCACCCTTTACGGCCACTACGTCGAGGGCCGTCCGGTCTGATCCCTGGTATTCTTATGTATGCTTTGCACCTGCCCCTTGTCTTGGGGGCGGGCTTGCGCCACTGAATGATCCATGAACGATTTCAAGAGCCAGGCCCGCGCCGCTGAACAGGCGATGCGCGATGTGTTTCCTGCAACTCCGTTGCAGCGCAATGTGCATCTGTCCGAGCGTTTCGGCGCGGATATTTATCTCAAGCGAGAGGATCTGAGCCCGGTCCGGTCCTACAAGATCCGGGGTGCGCTGAACGCGATGCGCAAGCAGCCGGATCAGGAGCTGTATGTTTGTGCCTCGGCCGGCAACCACGCACAGGGCGTCGCATTCATGTGCCGTCACATGGGCAAGCGCGGCGTAATCTTCATGCCGGTCACAACGCCGCAGCAGAAGATCCAGAAAACCCGGATGTTCGGCGGCGACAACATCGAGATCCATCTGGTCGGCGACTATTTCGACATTTGCCTAGCCGCTGCGCAGGAGTGGTGTGCCAAGGAGGGCGGGCATTTCCTGTCGCCCTTTGATGATGCCGATGTGATAGAAGGCCAGGCCTCCATCGCGGTGGAAATCGAAGAACAGCTGGGCAAGGCGCCCGATCATGTGCTGCTGCCGGTTGGAGGCGGTGGAATGTCGGCCGGCGTTTCCTCTTGGTTTGGCGACGACGTGCACAGCCTGTTTGTTGAACCCGACGGCGGCGCCTGCCTGCGCGCGGCGCTGACAGCGGGCAAACCGGTGCCGCTGGAGGCGGTTGACACTTTTGTCGATGGCGCCGCTGTAGGGCGGATTGGTGATCTGCCCTTTGACATCCTTCAAAATGTGCCGCTGCCGGATGTACTGGCGATCTCCGAGGACAGGATTTGCACCACTATCATTGAGATGCTGAACGTGGAAGGCATCGTGCTGGAGCCGGCCGGCGCGCTGTCGGTTGAAGCGCTGCAGGATGTGCGCTCCTGGATCCGCGGCAAGACAGTGGTTTGCGTTACATCCGGGGGCAACTTTGATTTTGAACGTCTGCCAGAGGTCAAAGAACGGGCGCAGCGCTATTCTGGAGTGAAGAAGTACTTCATCTTGCGGCTGCCGCAGCGGCCTGGTGCGCTGAAGGAGTTTCTAGGCATCTTAGGCCCGGAGGACGACATTGCCCGCTTTGAATACATGAAGAAGTCCGCCCGCAATTTCGGCTCGGTGCTGATCGGAATTGAGACCAAGCGGCCGGAGAATTTTGAGCAGTTGTTCGCGCGATTGGATGCGGCTGGGATGACCTTCACCGACATCACTCAGGACGAGACGCTGGCACAATTTGTGATCTGAAGCCGGAGCCGGAGATCAGAACTTTTCGGACAGACCTGTCAGAAAGGCGGACTTGGACGTTTCGAAGTTGGCAATGATTAGAGGGACGTCGACATCTTCAGCCTTGCCGTGCGCGGACTTCTGCTCACCTTTTAGGCACAATGCGGAGAACTCTTCAAATCCCAGGTTGAGTGCGCTGCCTTTCAGGAAATGCAGGTCCTGTTCCAGCTGGCTGTGATCGCCGCCTTGAAGCTTGCCGATTACTTCTTCAACCTCTTCAAGAAAGATTTCAACAACTTCGCCAAAGTCCTCGGCACCTACTTCTTCGCGCAGCTCAGTTACACGCGGCCAGTCTATCATGTGTTGCGTCCTTATTATGTTTTGCCATGCGCGATTTCTTAAGTTGAATGCAGTAAAAATATAGTGAAATAAAGGAGGAAGCTCAAATTTTAGGTTTCACCGCCTGTTAAATTTCTGGACCGATAGTATCACAAGATCGTCTGATTTTGCCATTTGTGAGGTGCCTTCGGTGCTGCCAGAAAGTTCGATGGACAACGAGGACCACACAGTGGCCGGATCAATACGCCGTGTGCTGGTTGTTGATGACAGCCGCCTGCAAAGACGCATTCTAGTTGCTTCTCTCAAGAAATGGGGATTTGAGGTCGTCGAGGCTGAGAGCGGCGAGGCCGCGATGGAGATTTGCCAGACAGAAACTCCTGATCTGATCCTCAGCGACTGGATGATGCCGGGCATGAACGGGCTGGAATTTTGCCGCGCGTTCCGGGACAGCTCCAGCGAAGATTATGCCTATTTCATCCTGCTGACCTCCAAGAGCGAAAAGAACGAGGTGGCCGAGGGGCTGGACGCTGGCGCCGATGATTTCCTGACCAAACCGGTCAGCTCGGATGAGCTGCGGGCACGGATTTCCGCGGGTGAACGGATCCTGCGGATGCAGCGGGAGCTGTCCGAGAAGAACCGCATCGTGTCGGAAACCCTAGGTGAGCTGCAGCGGGTTTATGATGCGATCGACAAGGACTTGATCCAGGCCCGCAAGATCCAGGAATCGCTGGTGCCGGAATTGTCCAAGGATTTCGGCTCCTCAACCGTCAGCCTGCTGCTGAAACCCTGCGGCCACATCGGTGGTGATCTGGTGGGAATGTTCTCTCCAGGCGTGAACCGAATCGGCTTCTATTCTATCGACGTGTCCGGTCACGGCATCACTTCGGCGATGATGACAGCGCGTCTCGGCGGCTATCTGTCCTCGAATTACTTCGATCAGAATGTCGGGATGGAAAAACGCTTCAACCGGTTTTATGCGCTGCGCCAGCCGGAGGAAGTTGCCAGCCTGCTGAATGCACGGCTGATCGCTGATACCGGGATCGAAGAGTACTTCACCATGGCCTATTGCATCGCTGATTTGCGCAGCGGTGTTGTTAAGATGGTGCAAGCAGGCCACCCGCATCCGCTGTTGCTGCGCAAGAACGGTGAACTGGAGTTCATCGGTAACGGT
The DNA here is from genome assembly GCF_001593695.1 of Leisingera sp. F5. Taxonomy (NCBI): domain Bacteria; kingdom Pseudomonadati; phylum Pseudomonadota; class Alphaproteobacteria; order Rhodobacterales; family Roseobacteraceae; genus Leisingera; species Leisingera sp. F5. The sequence continues at coordinate 64,219 of NZ_LUKH01000005.1, forward strand.
GGTGTGCCGGTGGGGCTGGTTCCCGATATCGGCTACAGCCAGGAAGAATTTGTCATGGAACGTGGCGACCGTCTGTTGCTGTTCTCAGACGGTTTTACAGAGGCGCGGCTGGAAGACGGTTCGATGCTGGAGCCGGAGGGTCTGCTGGAGCTGGTTCAAAAATGCGGGTCAGAGCAAAGCAGTAAGGAATTTCTGGATGACCTTTACTGGCATCTGACACAAGTTATGAGCAAGGAACACGGGCTTGAGGATGACGTCTCGGCCACATTGTTCGAGTACCAGGGTCCGTAAACCAGTCAGATCGGTTGTCTGATGTTGTCCTGGCCGCGGCTGGGATGTTGCTTTTCGGCTGTAGACTTCTCAGTTTCTTACAACCGGGCTGCCAGTTGGGCTGCAAAATGCCGGTCGCCAGCATTGCCCAGCCGGAGGGCGGCTTCCTGCGGGGTGACCCACAGCGCTTCATGCCCTTCTTCTGCAGGCGGGCCAATCCGGCGCAATGGGCGGGCGATGTAGATATGGCAAATTTTTTCGGCCCAAAGAGCGTACTCTGGCATATAGGCAAACCGCCGGAACACACCCATCTTGCGCGGCGTGGCAATCTTCCAGCCGGTTTCCTCATAAACCTCTCTGTGCAGTGCGGGAATTGGCGACTCGCCTGGATCGATACCGCCTCCTGGCAGTTGCAGGTCTGGATGAGGAGCATACTGGCAAGTGATCAGCAGCTTGCCGTCCCGCGGCAGCAGAGCATAGGCGCCCGGACGCATCCGGTAACGCTGGCCGTTCTCCGGTGTCTTATCAAATCGCCTGATCACGGGCTGGCCCCTTCACTCCAGTATCAATTCTCCTATATAGCCCCGGTATGCCAATCCCCGGCGCGTAAGGAAACCCCATGACACTTGGTTCGAAAATCGCGTGGGACGACACCGTCCTGCCCTTCCAGCTTGATGCATCGGACATGCGCGGCCGCGTTGCGCGGCTGGACGGCGTGCTGGATGGCATCCTGAAACAGCATGATTACCCGCCGGTGGTTGAGGCGCTGGTCGCCGAGATGGCGCTGTTGACGGCACTGATCGGGCAGACGATTTCCCTGCGCTGGAAGCTGTCGTTGCAGGTGCAGTCCAAGGGCGCTGTGCGGATGATCGCGACCGACTATTACGCACCGCAAAAAGAAGGCGAAATCGGCCGGATCCGTGCCTACGCAAGCTTCGACCGTGACCGGATTACGGATAGCGACCCCTTTGATCAGGTTGGAGAAGGATACTTTGCCATCATGATCGACCAGGGCCAAGGCACCAAGCCGTACCAGGGCATCACCCCGTTGTCTGGCGGGTCGCTGCGAGCCTGTGCCGAGGCCTATTTTGCGCAATCCGAACAGTTGCCGACCATGTTCAAAATGAGCTTTGGAAAATCATCCGAGCCTGGAGTTGACGAGCATTGGCGCGCGGGCGGCATCATGCTGCAGAGCATGCCCAAAGCGTCGCCCTTTGCTGCGCAAAGCGAAGGGTCGGGTGAAGTTCTGCAGGCCAGCGATCTGGTGTCCGGTGATCAGGAAGAAAACTGGAATCGGGCCACAATGCTGTTGAATACCGTGGAGGCATTGGAGCTGATCGGACCGTCAGTGTCCCCGACCGATCTGCTGATCCGATTGTTTCACGAGGAACAACCGCGGGTCTATGATGTCCAGGCCGTTCGTTTCGGCTGCACCTGCTCCGAAGACCGGGTACGCCAAAGCCTGTCGATCTATTCTGCCAAAGACATTGGCACTATGACAAACGAAGATGGCCGGGTCACGGCGGATTGCCAGTTTTGCAGCGCGCATTACGATTTGGACCCGGAAAGCGTTGGTTTTGAAGCGGAAAACCCGCCCGGTGAGTGAGGCTGCGCAGAACCTCGCCAACAGAATTTCCGCCGCGCTGAAACACCAGGGCGGCGGCTCTTCCGACTTCGACCTCAACCCCGGTACCGTGCTGCCAGCAGGACGCAAGCTGCGGCCGGCCGGGGTGCTGGTTCCGATCTCCCTTGCGACCGACACGCCGCGGCTGATCCTGACCAAACGCTCTTCGGCGCTGAAGCATCATCCGGGCCAGATCGCTTTTCCCGGCGGCAAGGTGGATGCCGCTGACACGGACGCCTGTGCTGCTGCGCTGCGCGAAGCCTGGGAGGAAATCGGGCTGCCGCAGGAGTTGCCCCAGATTGTCGGCTGCCTGCCGGAGCATGAGACGGTGACCGGTTTTTCGGTAACGCCCGTTGTGGCACTGATCCGGGAGGAATTCACCGTGCGTCCGGAAGCGGGGGAGGTGGCCGAGGTTTTTTCCGTCCCGCTGTCTCATGTGTTGGATCCAAAAAAATACATCATTGAATCCCGCCGCTGGCGCGGCACCCGCCGCCGCTACTATACCGTTCCATACGGCTCCTACTACATATGGGGCGCCACAGCGCGGATACTGCGCGGTTTTGCGGCACGGATGGAGATGTAATGCGGATTGACCAACCCTGGTTGAAGGATCCTGCAACCCAGGCTGTTTGTGCGGCAGTCACGGCAGACGGCGCGCAGGTTCTGTTTGTTGGCGGCTGCGTGCGCAATGCGCTGTTGGGCGAGCCGGTCTCCGACATGGATGTCGCCACGGATGCGCGGCCGGAACAGGTGATGGAACTAGCGGGCCGAGCCGGGATCAAGGCGGTTCCCACCGGTATCGACCACGGTACCGTCACGCTGGTCAAGAACGGCATCCCGCATGAGATAACCACCTTTCGTAAGGATGTTGCGACTGATGGCCGCCGGGCACTTGTCGCATTTTCAACCGATATCACTGAGGACGCCCGCCGCCGCGATTTCACCATGAACGCGATTTATGCGCGTCCGGATGGCGAGATTGTCGATCCTCTGGACGGCATGGCGGATTTGCAAGAACGCCGGATCCGGTTCATCGGCACGGCTGAGAACCGCATCCGTGAAGATTACTTGCGTTCGTTGCGGTATTTTCGCTTTTACGCTTGGTACGGCGATCACACGCTGGGTTTTGACCCGGATGCGCTGGCAGCGATTGCGGCCAACCTGGAGGGGCTGGCAACGCTCTCCAAGGAACGTGTCGGGGCCGAGATGCTGAAACTGCTGGCGGCACCTGATCCTGCGCCCTCGGTTGCGGCCATGCGGCAGGCTGGTGTTCTGGCACAGATTCTGCATGGCGCCGATGACCGCGCCTTGGCGCCGCTGATTCACTTGGAGGCCGGGCGAGCTGCATCCAGCATCCGGCGGCTTGCCGTGCTCGGGGGGGAGGGCCTTCAGGAGGCGTTGCGGCTCAGCAAGGCGCAGGCCTCTCATTTGCAGGCGATCCGCGAAGCTGCGGCTGGCACAGCCGGGGGAAAAGAGTTGGGCTACAGATTGGGAGCGGAAGAGGCGCTGGATGTGCTGCTGTTGCGGTCTGCATTGCTGGAACAATCGGTTTTGCCCAATTTAGAGACTGATATCGAGTTGGGTGCAAAGGCTGTTTTTCCAGTCAAAGCCCGCGATCTGTTGCCGGACTGCAAAGGCCCGGAACTAGGGGCGATGCTGCGGAAGCTGGAGGCGGACTGGATTGCCTCGGGCTTCTCGCTCAGCCGGGAACAGCTGCTCGCCTCCCTTCGCTGACATAGAGTGTCAGCAGCGTCACAACCTTGGGGGGTGACAAAATAAAAAATCTTGCGTACGCATAAGGCAGTCACCACATGACGGGAGGAATACTGATGTATTGCGGGATCTGGTTTCTCTAACGCCTGAGACCTTGCCCCGTTTGGACGTAGGAGCCTTTGGGCGGCCTGCTGTCTTCATCTGTATTCCAAAATAATGCTCGAACGCTTGGAGCACCCGCATGTTTCGCTACTTTGAAAACCTCATTGACCCTTATTGCGCCTACCCTGAGACCAACACGCCGCCAACGCGGCTATGGCCGTTCCTGCGCGACTATTCCAGGCCGTTCAAAACCGTCTTTATCCTGACTGCGCTGATGTCGGTCATTGTCGCCGCGATCGAGGTCGGGCTGATCTACTACATGGGCCGGGTGGTGGACATCATGTCCGGCACGCCTGAGCAGGTGTGGGAGGATTATGGGACCGAGCTGGCCTTGGTTGCCCTGTTCATCCTGCTGCTGCGGCCGCTGATCCAGTTCCTGGACGTGGTGCTGCTCAACAACGCGATCCTGCCGAACTATGGCACGCTGATCCGCTGGCGGTCGCATAAACACGTGCTGCGGCAGTCGGTGGGCTGGTTCGAGAACGATTTCGCCGGCCGGATTGCCAACCGGATCATGCAGACGCCGCCCGCCGCGGGGGAGGTGATCTTTCAGGTGTTTGACGCCATCACCTTTTCGCTGGCCTATCTTGTCGGCGCGGCGGTGCTTCTGTGGGTGGCTGATGTGCGGCTGATGCTGCCGCTGGCAATCTGGTTTGCGCTTTACGGCCTCCTGGTGATGTGGACCGTCAAACGGGTCGGGCCGGCCAGCCAGGCCTCGTCGGACGCGCGCTCGACCGTGACGGGGCGGGTGGTCGACAGCTACTCCAACATCCATTCGGTCAAGATGTTTGCCCATCACGACCACGAGCTGACCTATGCCCGCGATGCGATCGAGAACACGCGCAAAACCTTTCAGGCGGAGATGCGGATCTTCACTGTCATGGACGCGGCGCTTGTCACCCTGAACGGGCTGCTGATCGTGGGTGTGGTCGGCTGGGCGGTCACGCTTTGGATGCAGGGCTCGGCCTCGGTGGGCGTGGTGGCGGCGGCCACGGCGCTGACCCTGCGGCTCAACGCGATGACCGGCTGGATCATGTGGGCACTGACCTCCTTCTTCCGGCAGCTGGGTGTTGTGGCCGAGGGGATGGAGACCATTGCCCAACCCATCGATCTGGTGGATGCGGCCAATGCGGATCCGTTGCAGCTGAGCAAGGGGGAGATCGAACTGCGCAATCTCTCGCACCATTACGGGCGTGAGGCCGGTGGGCTGGACAAGATCAGCCTGACCATTCAGCCGGGTGAAAAGATTGGCCTGATCGGGCGGTCAGGTGCGGGCAAATCGACCCTGGTGAAGCTGCTCTTGCGGTTCTACGACGCCGAAAGCGGTCAGATCCTGATCGACGGCCACGACATCCGCGCGGTGACGCAGGACAGCTTGCGCAGCCACATCGGCATGGTGCAGCAGGACAGCGCGCTGATGCACCGCTCGGTGCGGGACAACCTGCTGTATGGCCGTCCTGATGCCAGCGAGGAGCAAATGATCGCCGCCGCCAAACAGGCGCAGGCGCATGACTTCATCCTGGATTTGGAAGATCCCCAGGGCCGCAAAGGGTATGACGCCCATGTGGGTGAGCGCGGTGTCAAACTGTCCGGCGGCCAGCGTCAGCGGGTGACGCTGGCCCGGGTGGTCCTGAAGGACGCGCCGATTCTGGTGCTGGACGAGGCCACCTCGGCGCTGGATTCCGAAGTCGAAGCGGCGATTCAGGAAACGCTGTACGGCATGATGCAGGGCAAGACAGTGATCGCCATCGCACATAGGCTGTCCACCATCGCGCAGATGGACCGTATTCTGGTGATGGATCAGGGGCGTATAGTTGAAGAAGGCTCGCATGAGACGCTCTTGCAGGCGCAGGGGCTTTATGCACAGCTCTGGGCGCGCCAGTCAGGCGGTTTTCTGAACATCGAGGCAGCAGAATGAACATAGGCAATCTGATCGACGCCTTCCGCCCGGCCGATGGCCCGCCGCCGCAGCGGCTGGGGGCCTTTCTGCATTGGTGCCTGGCTGGCGCCTGGCCGATGCTGCTGCTGGCGGCGGCATTCTCGGCGCTGGCCGGCGCGATGGAGGCGGGCACGGCCTATATCCTGGGAATGGTGATCGACACAGCAATTGACAGCGGGCCTGAGCAGTTCTTCTCGGCCGGCAATGTGGCGGTGATCGCGCTGGCATTGGGATTTTTCCTGTTTGTGCGACCGGTGTTGTTCGGTTTGTCTGCAGCCTCTAATGCAATAATTGTCCAGCCCAACGTGAACCCGCTGGTGCTGTCGCGGCTGAACCGCTGGACGCTGGGCCAGTCGGTGCGGTTCTTCGACGATGATTTTGCCGGGCGGATCGCCCAGAAGCAGATGCAAACAGCGACGGCTGTCACTTCTGTCACCACTGAGATGATCAGTGTTGTAGCTTTTGCGTTAGCGTCTCTCGCCGGGTCACTGGCCTTGTTAGGCTCTATAGACTGGCGCATCACCGGCGTGTTTCTGGTCTGGCTGGTTGGCTACTTCGGGCTGATCCATTGGTTCCTGCCGCGTATCCGCAAGCGATCTGGCACGCGGGCGGGGGCGCGGGCGATGGTCACCGGGCAAGTCGTGGATTCAATTACCAACATCAAGACGGTTAAGCTGTTTGCGCATGCTGATCACGAAGAACGGACTGCCCAGGATGCCATGGTCAGTTACCGTGATAAGTCGCTGCAATTCGGTTATCTTTCGGCCAGCTTCCGGTTCTGCCTGATGTGCCTGGCGGGTATCCTGCCAGTGCTGCTGATTGGCGCGACGCTGTTTCTATGGCAGGCGGGCACAGCAACGGAAGGGGACATCGTGGCAGCCGGCGCAGTCTCGATCCGGATTGCGCAGATGACAGGCTGGGTCAGCTTCACGCTGATGGCGATCTATTCCAACATTGGTGAGATCGAAAACGGGATGAAGACTCTTTCGGCCCGCGAAAGAGTTGAGGATACGTCCGATGCCAAGCCGCTGGTTGTAAGCGAAGGCGGCATCGGTTTTGACCAGGTGGAATTCGCCTATGGCCGCGATGTGGGCGGGGTGCAGGGCATCAGCCTGAACATCAAACCAGGCGAGAAGCTGGGCATTGTCGGCGCTTCCGGGGCAGGGAAGTCAACGCTCGTTTCACTGCTTCTTCGGCTCTATGAGGGAGAAAACGGGCGCATTCTGATCGACGGACAGGATATTTCCGGTGTCACCCAGAATTCGCTGCGCAGCCAGATCGGTATGGTCACCCAGGAAACCGCCATGTTCAACCGTTCAGCCAGGGACAATATCTTGTATGGGCGGCCGGATGCGCCGGAGGAAGAATTGATCGCCGCTGCAGAGAAAGCTGAGGCGCATGAGTTCATTACCGAGTTGGAGGATGGGCAAGGCCACAAAGGTTATGACGCTTTTCTGGGTGAGCGCGGTGTGAAACTCTCGGGCGGGCAGCGGCAGCGGATTGCTCTGGCCCGGGCTATCCTGAAGGACGCGCCCATTTTGGTTTTGGACGAGGCAACTTCGGCGCTGGATTCCGAGGTGGAAGCGGCCATACAGGCCGCGCTGCACCGGGTGATGGAAGGTAAAACGGTGCTGGCTATCGCCCACCGGCTGTCGACGCTGAGCGAAATGGACCGGATCATTGTGATGGAAAAAGGACGGATTGCTGAAAGCGGCAACCATGACGAGCTGTTGGCGAAGGCCGGGCTCTATGCTGCCTTTTGGGCGCGCCAGTCCGGCGGCTTCATCTGTACGGATGAAAACAAGGCAGCTGCTGAGTAAGAAATCCGGCGCATTTTGCTTTTGCTGACCGGCTTGCCGCTGTAATGAGCGGCTATGACTGACGCAGCCAGAATTACAGCAATGATCAGCCGGCTAGGCCATCAAGGCGATGGCGTGGCGGATGGCCCCTTGTTTGCCCCGCGCACTCTGCCGGGGGAAACCGTATCAGGTTTCGCGGAGGGCAGCCGCCTGACCAGTATCCGGATCGAGACCCCATCCGAGCACCGGGTGCAGCCGCCGTGCCGCCACTACAAATCTTGCGGCGGTTGCCAGTTGCAGCACGCAAGTGACGGATTTGTGGCTGAGTGGAAATCGGAAGTCGTGCGCACCGCGTTGACGGCACAAGGGTTGGAGACTGAATTTCGCCCGATCCACACCTCGCCGCCTTACTCCCGCCGCCGCGCCACGCTGGCAGTTCGGCGTACCAAAAAGGGTGCGATGGCCGGATTTCATGGTCAGGCGTCGGATGTGATCACAGAAATTCCCGAGTGCCAGCTGCTGGAACCTGCGTTGAAGGCCGCTATTCCCGTTGCAGAGGCGCTGGCGGTGGCCGGGGCAAGCCGGAAGACACCCTTGGCCGTGACGGTTACCACCTCGGACGCTGGGCTGGACATGCTGGTCAGGAACGGCAAGCCGCTGGACGGACCATTGCGTATCAAATTGGCGCAGCTTGCAGATCAATACCGGATTGCCCGGTTGACCTGGGACGAGGAACCGGTTGCGATGGAACAGCCGCCGGTGCAACCCTTTGGCGCGGCACGCGTTTGCCCGCCGCCGGGGGCTTTCCTGCAAGCCACCCGGGAAGGTGAGGCAGCGTTGCTGGCAGCGGTTCAGGAAATAACATGCGGAGCCAAACGAATAGTCGATTTGTTTGCTGGCTGCGGCACCTTCACCCTGCCTTTGGCGCAGACCGCCGAAGTGCATGCGGTGGAGGGTGAACGTTCAATGCTGGAAGCTTTGGATGCAGGCTGGCGCAGGGCGGCGGGTCTGAAGAAAGTCACCACCGAAGTCCGCGACCTGTTCCGCAATCCGTTGCTGCCCGAAGATTTGAACCCGTTTGGTGCTGCCTTTGAAGCTGCCGTGATTGATCCGCCGCGCGCAGGCGCTGAGACACAAACTGCCCAGTTGGCCAAAGCCCGAACACCTGTGATCGCCTATGTCTCCTGCAATCCGGTGAGCTTTGCCCGCGATGCCAAGGTGCTGGTTGCGGCGGGTTACAGCCTTGACTGGGTGCAGGTTGTTGATCAGTTCCGCTGGTCGGCCCATACCGAACTGGTTGCGCGATTTACCATGAAAGACTGAGATGACCGATACCCCTGCGTTCACCCCGACCCGCCGCCTGGCAGCCATTCTGGACAGTGACCGGTTCGGCCGGTTTATTACCGCTGTCATCCTGGTCAATGCGGTCACGCTGGGGCTGGAGACCGCCCCATCTGTCATGGCCAAGATTGGCGGTCTGATTCACCTGATCGACTACATTTGCTTGTCTATTTTTGTGGTGGAGATACTGGCCAAACTCTTTGTGCGCAGGCTGCGGTTTTTCCTGAGCGGCTGGAATGTATTCGATTTCGTGATCGTCGGCATCGCGCTGGCACCGGGGACGCAAGGGCTGTCAGTGTTGCGGGCGCTGCGTATCTTGCGGGTGTTGCGGGTTATTTCGGTTGCACCGCGCCTGCGCCGGGTGGTCGAGGGGTTCATCACCGCACTGCCGGGGATGGGATCGGTTTTCCTGCTGATGGCGATTATTTTCTATATCGGCTCTGTGATCGCAACCAAGCTGTTCGGCCACGACTTTCCGGAATGGTTCGGCGATCTGGGCCGCAGTGCCTATTCATTGTTCCAGATAATGACGCTGGAAAGCTGGTCGATGGGTATTGTGCGGCCAGTTATGGAAGTGCATCCGTATGCATGGGCGTTCTTTGTGCCGTTCATCATGGTGACGACTTTTGCTGTGGTAAACCTTCTGGTTGGCCTGATCGTGAACTCCATGCAGGATGCCCATGGCGAAGAAGAAGTGGAACGCACCGATGCCTATAGGGACGAAGTGCTGAGCCGACTGGAAGCGATTGAACAGAGGCTAGGCAGTCAATCGGCCCCGGACAGGAAATTGTGAATTTCCTTAACAGGCAATTCGCGGTAAAGGCTGAATAGAGGCAAAAAAAGAAATACAGGCTTTGAGAATGGACAGAAGGGCATTTGGTTTCGGTGCGGCCGCGAGCCTTGCGCTGGCTGGTTGCAGCACCTCCGGCGGCGCAGTGAGCCGGTTTCACTCGTATGACGGGCCGCAAGTGACTTCGATTGTGATCAACAAGGGTGCGCGTAAGCTTTACCTGATGCACAACGAAGACATCCTGCGCGAGTATGAGGTTGATCTGGGGTTCGCACCATTGGGGCACAAGGCGTTCGAGGGTGACGGAAAAACACCTGAGGGCACGTATGTTATTGACCGGCGCAATCCCAACAGCCGCTATCATCTGTCGGTCGGAATCTCTTACCCGAACAGTCAGGACCGGGCCAATGCGCATGCTCAAGGCAAGCGTCCAGGCGGTGAGATTTTTATTCACGGAGAGCCGAACAACGGCAAGGAGCGCAAACGCGCAGCCCGGGTTGATGATTGGACCGCGGGTTGTATTGCGGTGTCTAATGAAGAGATCGAAGAGATCTATGCCATGGTGCAGGACGGCACGGCCATCGCTTTGCGCCCCTGAGTTCCTGCCAAGGCCTGGCGCCGTGCTGATGCACGGCGCGGTGGCTTAGCTGCCCATAACCATTGTCCACCAGATTTTACCATTCGGCTCCTGAAACCAGGAGAAGCCCATGTTTACGGCTTTTGGGTCGAGAATCACGGCGCGAGTGGCCGGGCGTTCCAGCCAAGCGGACAGGGTCTGCTGCTCGTTCTCGTATGTTTCAGAGATGTTTTCCCCCAGAAGCGAGCCGGTGTATCCAGCACGTGACACCCGGTCCAGCGGCGAGGAGCCGTCGGATCCAAAATGCCAGGGCCGGTTTTGCACTGACATGTCCCGGGAATGGGTCGCCGCCGCCGCGGTCAGCTCGGCATTCAGCTGCACAGCTTGTGCGCCGGCTGCCTGACGCAGCGCATTGACGGAATCGAGCATCCGGATCTGCACTTTGTCTGCGTTTCTAATACGGTATGTGCTGCCGGATTCTGTTGCGGGCGTACATGCTGCCGCCAAAGTTACAAAGGCAGCAGCTATCAGCAGAAAAACACGTTTCATTTTGCTCTCTCGCTCCGTCGGTTGCTGATGCACTTATCCTTCCTGTGGCAGAGGTGCAAATGGACCGGCAGAAATATGCAGACCTGCCTGTCGGATTGATTTGCGACTGCGGCTTTCCGGCCATAAAATGGCTCAACCTTTGATCCTGATTGCGCAAGTTGGAAAGAGTGATGCCCCCAAACCCCTTTGATACCCTCAGCAGGCGGCATTTTCTTGCCGGCAGCGCTGCATTGATCTCCTCGCCAGCCTTGGCGCAAGAGACCGGCGACGAGACGCAGCAGGCCTTTGATCCGTTGCGCCCGCCGCCAGAGCCGGAACCGCCTGTCCAGCGCAACATATCTGCATTCCGGGCCAAATCCTGGAGACCATATTTTGATAATCTGCGGAACGGGGCGATTCTGGTCGATATCGACAGCCGGGCTCTGCACTACTGGTCCCAGGATGAAAACGTTTACAAACTGTTCCCGTCTTCGGTGCCGCTGTCCGATGATCTGACCCGCCGCGGCCGGACCAAGATCGTTCGAAAAGTTGAAGGTCCGGGTTGGGCTCCAACCCCTAATATGCGCAAGCGCAACCCAGAGTGGCCTGCGTTCATTCCGCCGGGGCCGGATAATCCGCTTGGCACCCATGCGCTGTATCTCGGCTGGAAGTACTACCGCATCCATGGAACCCACGATACGCGGAAAATCGGCCGCAAATCATCGAATGGCTGCATCGGGCTTTACAATGAACACATCGCCGATTTGTTCAGCCTGACCAAAGTCGGCACGCAGGTGTTGCTAATTTGACGACACGTGGCGGGGCGCTAAGCTGTTAACTATAACAAGCAATTGCAATTCCGTGGTTTTGCTGGTTAGAAAAAAATACGAGATAAGTCTTGGGTGCGTGGTTCAGTTGTATGATCCGTGCGAATTCTGGAGGTTAACATGAAAAAACTCGTTATCGCTGCTGCGCTGACTGCTGCTGCTTCGACCGCCACTGCTGGCAACCTGTCCGAGCCGGTTGTAGAACCGCCGGTCATCGTGGAAGAAGCTCAGGGTTCTTCCAGCGGCATTCTGCTGCCGCTGCTGCTGCTGGTTCTGGTCGGCGCAGCTGTTGCATCGAACTAAGTTCGGTACACGGTTACAGAAAAGGCGGTGGTTTTCCACCGCCTTTTTTGTTGCCTGATTGAAGTGCAGAGCGGGCCGTCAGGCCGTCTCCAGTTCTGCCAGAGTGCGGTCCAGCACGCTGACAATCATCTTGGCATCTTCTGATCCGATGCTCAGGGGCGGTCTGATTTTCAGGATGTTGTCCTTAGGGCCCTCGCTGCCGATCAGGATACGGTGATCCCGCATCCGGTTCTTGACGTATGCGCAGATTTCCGTGGCTTCGGAGCCGTTCGGGGTTATCAGTTCCAGTCCCAGAAACAGGCCCATGCCGCGCACATCGCCGACGCAGGCGTATTTTTGTTCCAGCGACCTCAGCCCCTCTATCAGCTGAGCGCCGATGGTTCGGGCATTCTCTTGAAGATTTTCATCATCGACAATATCCAGCACTTCCTTGCCGATCCGGCAGGACAGCGTTGAGCCGCCGAAGGTCGAGAAGAACTCGATCCCATTGTCAAAGCTTTCAGCGATTTCCCGGGTGGTGGCCAGCACGCCCAGAGGATGGCCGTTGCCGATTGGTTTGCCCATCACAACGACGTCGGGCAGCGCGCCCTGATGTTCGAAACCAAAGTAACATTCGCCCAGACGGCCCAAGCCGGTTTGCACTTCGTCAGCAATGCAGACACCGCCTGCCGCGCGGATTTTCTCATAAACTGCGGGTAGATACCCCTTTGGCGGGATGATCTGGCCACCCACCGAAGGGAAGGTTTCGGCGATGAAGCCGGCAACACCGTGGCCCTTTTGCTGCAGCTTTGCGATGGCGGGATCCACCAGATCCGCAAATCTCTGTGCCCGGTCCGGGTCGCCGCGGCGGAAGGAGCCGCGGTAATCATCTGCGACTTCGACCAGTTCCACCCAATCCGCCTGCCCAACGCCGCCGGGTTTGTTGAACTTGTAGGCAGAGATGCCGATCGCGCCGGTGGTATTGCCATGATAGCCGTGATCGGGCGTCACCATGCCTTTGGCGCGGGTATGGGCGCGGGCCAGGCGCAGGGCCAGTTCATTGGCCTCGGTGCCCGAGTTCACGAAGAAGCAGACTTCGAAATGATTGGGCAGTTTTGACAGCACCTTGCCGGCAAAGGCGGTTTGCGCCGGATGAAGGTAGCGGGTGTTGGAGTTCATTCGTTTCAGCTGGTCCGCGGCAACTGCCTGGATGCGCGGATGGGCGTGGCCCACATGCGGAACATTGTTATAGGCGTCCAGATAGGGGCGCCCCCATTCGTCAAACAAATGGTGCTTCCAGCCCCGTACGAGCATCACCGGATCGGTGTAGGTAAGGCTGAGGTTGCCGCCGAAATGCGCACGGCGGCGGGCCAGGACCTCGTCCTTGTCGGTGGGGTGATAGCGCAGCTTTTCATCCGGCAGGTTCAGCAGTGCTGCCGGGTTCGGGCAAACCGCGCGCCACAGGTACATCTCATCCGGGTCGCCAACACCGGGCCAGTCGGCCTCTATGCCTTCGGTGGTCAGGGCCAGCTGGAAATGCACATGCGGCGCCCAGCCGCCGTTCTGGCTGGGATCGCCCAGACGGCAGAACTCCTCGCCCTTTTTCACCACATCACCCGGTTGCAAACGATCCAGGAATTCCGGATCCAAATGGCCGTAGAGGGTAAAGAACGGATCGCCCTCAGGCGTTTCATGGCGCAGGATGATCACCCCGCCGTAGTCCAGATGCCCGTCCCGGTATTCAGCCGCAAAGACCTCGCCGCGCAAAGGTGCAAACATCGGCGTGCCGACCGGGGCAAAGGCGTCCACGGCCAGATGAACGGTGCGGCGGTCACTTGCCGTATACGGGCCTTTGCGGAAGGCCAGGTCAGTGTAAACCAGCCGGGGTTCGTGATAGTATCCGAGCCAGATACGCCCCTGATCCTCGAATTCCTCTCCAACCCTGGCTGCTTCCTCCAGCGGCATGTGGAACGGGTTCTGCGGCCAGGTGGAGTGTTCCACCGACAGCGAGCCCATCGGCGCATCCGACAAGTCCTTGCCCATCAGCGGCGCGAAATCGCCGCGTTCCTGCTCCAGCCAGGCCAGGACCCGGTCGGCACCTTCGACCACTGGCATGCGGCAGGCCGCGCGCAGCCGGGCGGTCAGCAATCCGACGTGCAGTGCGTTGCCCTCCAGGAACCGCCAGGCCGGCGCCTGCGAGATCGTCACATAGGGGTCATCCGGATTGTCCGCTGCCATCATGGTGGAATTGACAACACTTACCGCCAGCCGCGCGCGCAGCAGCGGCCAGACCATGTTCACCTCGGCAGGCGTCAGCGGATAAACCTCGTGATACCCCGCAACCAGTGCTGCCAGTGCCGCCTCCGGCGCCGGGTGGTCCAGCACGATATAAGCCGCAGCAATGGCCAGATCGCAGATCCTAGGTGCGGCACACATGTCGCCAAGGTCGATCAGGCCAGAAACCACTCGCGGTTCGCCTAGAACACCTGCCACCATGATGTTGTAGTCGTTGGCGTCGTTGTGGATAGCTTGCTTGGGCAACTCCGCCAGATCAGGCTCTAACTTGACAAAATCTGCGGAAATCCCTTTAAGAATCGCACGGCGCCCGGGATCGGTGATGCAGATGAGCTGATCCGTGATCCAACCGGCGCGCGTCAGGTCCCATTTGAAATCACGTTCCAGCCCTTCGTGCCGGAAGTCCGCCAGCGCCTTGCCTGAGCCGCCCAGAACCTTACCAATCTCATGGATCAGCGCATCGCATTTCGGCTCTGCCTTGGCATAGCAGCGACCGGGTAGCTGGTTCAGCAGCCAGACCAGCCGGTCCTGGCCGTCTTCATCCGGGAGAGTCAGCAGAGACTGGCCGCTGGCTGCTGCAATCACCCGCGGGCAGGGCAGATCGGGCTGGCGCGCGGCGATATGCTCAAACGCCTGCACCTGCATGTCGACCAGCCAGGTTTCGCAGCCGGGGCGCATGGCCTTCAGGATATAACCTTGGCCATCCCTCGCATTGGCTAGGAAGTTCAGGTCATATTCCCCATCCAGGCGGCTCAATTCCGCCTCGATGCCCCAATGCTGTTTCAGGGCGGCGGCCCAATGCGCAAGCGTCATCCAAACTCTCCCCGGTCTGCCGGAGTACCCGGCGATCCAATATTGGATCCTATTTGAACCGGGAGAGCGCTTTAGTCCAGCCAGCCTTGCAGATTCTGCTCGATCACACCTGCCAATGCCGCAACGTGATCATTATCGTCGTTGAGGCAGGGAATATAAAGAAAGTCCTCACCGCCCGCGTGCTCAAAGCTCTCGCGGATTTCTTCGTTGATCTCTTCCAGCGTCTCGATGCAGTCGGCGGAGAAGGCGGGAGCGATCACTGCGATGTTTTTCTTGCCCTCTTTGGCAAGGGTGGCGACGTGGTCCACGGTGTAGGGTTTCAGCCATTCCTCGGGGCCGAACACCGACTGGAAAGTGGTGGTGATCCGGGTGTCGTCCCAGCCCAGCCGCTCCTTCAGCAGCCGCGTCGTTTTCTGGCACTGGCAATGATAAGGGTCGCCCTGCATCAGATACCGCTTCGGCATCCCGTGATAAGAAACCACCAGGATATCGGGCCGCTTTTCGGCCTTGGCATAGGACTCCTCCACTGATCGTGCCAGAGCATCGATATAAGCGGGTTGGTCGAAATAGGGTTCGATCGTGCGTGCGGCGGGCTGCCAGGGCTCCTCCATCAGCGCGCGGAAGAACTGATCGTTGGCAGTGCCGGAGGTGGCGCCGGCATATTGCGGGTAGAGCGGCGCAAACAGGATTTTCCGGCAGCCGGCCTCGACCATTTCCCGCACCTTGGACTTGGTCGAAGGGTTACCATAGCGCATGCAGAAATCGACCATCACCTGATCGCCATAGCGCTCGTTCATCGCCAACGCCATTTTGGCGGTTTGTTCTTTGGTGATAGTCATCAAAGGGCTTTCGCCCTTGCCGTGGTTCCAGATCGATTTGTAAGCGGCGCCCGAGGAGAACGGACGTTTGGTCAGGATGATCAGCTGCAGCAGCGGTTGCCACTTCCACGAGGGATAGTCGATCACCCGTTTGTCAGACAGGAACTCGCTCAGATACCGGCGCATGGGCCAATAGGAGTAGTCATCCGGTGTGCCAAGGTTTGCCAGCAGGATGCCGACCTTCTCTGCCGGGATCTTGGGGTGATCGGCAGGGGCGTGGGCAGGGCATTTGGCGGTCCGGGCGGCGTCCAGCATGGGCAGGTCCTGTGGGATTGAGAATTCTGTTGTTTGCGGGAAGTTACTGTCTTTACGCACAGAAGGCCAATTGGATCACATTGGCGCAGCCATAGCGGAAACTTATCATGGTTTGAGCTTGGTTTCCGGTACCTTCAGCGCATCGGCCAGGCGCATCTGGGCAGAGCCGGGACGCAAGGGTTTCTGCTGGCTGTCCGACGGCGACCAGCCGGTAAGGCAGACCAGCTCAAATGTTGCTGGCAGCCGGTCGTCAGCAGTTGCAAAGTGCTCGCGGTAGATGTGATCGGCCAGCTGGAACAGGGTTCGCGGTGCCGGGCGCTTCAGGCGCTGGGCGAGGGCGTTGGTTTCTCCCATGCCGCGCAGGTCGTGGATCAGGTGGGTCAGATTACGGTATACGGCAGTCAGCGGCACCAGGTCAGCCACCGGCAGGGCAAAACCGGCGCGTTGCAGCAGCCCGCCCAAATCGCGGATTTCCCCCATTGGTGCAACCCGCGGCGAAAGGCCACCCAGAACAATGGTCTCCGCTTCGGCTATTGCCGTGCGCAATTCGTGCAAGGTATGGCCGCCAAGCATCACAACCAGCAGAAGTCCGTCCTCCCTCAAGGCACGGTGGCATTGGATCAGCTGGCCAACCGGGTCATTGGCCCAATGCAGGCACATGGCGTGGATCACCACATCATGCGCACCTTCTTCCAGAGCCAGGATATCGTCATCCGGCACCACAGCTGCGTCAGGCAGAAACCCCTCCCAGACTTCCGGGAAAGGGCAGACAACGGCAGGCGCTGTAAAGGTTCTGTTAACCATACTCAGGCGATCCTCGGCCTCATCCCGCGCCATCTGGTGCAGGAACAACGCATCCGGGCGCCGGCGGGTGCGGCGGGCTGCCAGGGTGCGGCGGTCGAAAAGCTGTGCGGGTGCTTGTGTCATGGGAGCTATCTAGATGTTGCTGGCCAGGATTCAAACCGCTGTTTCGCTGATCTACCCGCCGCAATGCATGGGCTGCGGGGGGCTGGTTGGCAGCGACTTTGGCCTGTGCGGTTCTTGCTGGGCTGAGATGCATTTTATCAGCGGCACGGTCTGCGAGGGCTGCGGCGCTCCGCTGCCGGGGGAGGCGGACGGCTTCCGTCTGGAATGCGACAGCTGCCTGCGCCATCCGCGTCCTTGGAACCAAGGGCGATCTGCTCTGCTCTATGAGGGGCAAGGACGCAAACTGGTTTTGGCATTGAAACACGGGGACCGGACGGAAATTGCGCTCATGGCTTCTGGATGGCTGGAGCAGTCGGTGCAGCCGTTGCTGAAGGGCAGCCCGTTGATATGCCCGGTACCGCTGCATTGGACCCGGTTGCTGAAGCGCAAGTACAATCAATCGGCACTGCTGGCGGAGGGACTGGCCCGCCGCACCGGTCTGGAACATTGCCCGGATCTGCTAAGACGGACCCGGCAGACGCCTGTGCTGGAGGGCAAGACGCGGGATCAGCGTTATCATCTATTGGGTCCGGCAATTGCAGCGCATCCTGCACGCCGCAGCAGGATGAAAGACCGTGTTGTTCTGATCGTGGATGACGTGATGACGTCCGGTGCCACTCTTAGTGCCTGCACCGATGCCTGCTTGCAGGCAGGTGCAGCAGAGGTTCGGGTTGCAGTGCTGACCCGGGTCACGCAAGCGTGAGGCAGCCTGCGCGCCTCTGGCAATTGTTGCAATGAATACCCAATTCCTCCACAACCTTCGAAACCAGAACATGGGGTCCTGAATGAATACCGTTGAAATTTACACCTCGCCGCTGTGCGGTTTTTGCCACGCTGCCAAGCGTCTGCTGAATCAGAAGGGTGTTACCTTTTCGGAAATCAACGTGCTGGCGCAGCCGGACCGCAAAGCTGAAATGATCCAGCGCGCGAATGGGGGCCGCACGGTGCCGCAGATCTTTATCGGCGAGACCCATGTCGGCGGCTGCGATGAATTGTATGCGCTGGAGCAGGCGGGCAAACTGGATCCGCTGCTGGCGGCGTGAACCCGGAGAGATAAAATGCGCACAGCTCTGCTTCAGATGACATCCACTGACATCCCGGCTGAAAACCTGGAGACCGTGAAGGCGATGATGGCGGAGGCTGTGCGCGGCGGGGCGGGCTTTGTTCTGACGCCCGAGGTCACCAATTGCCTCTCCGGCAGCCGGACCCATCAGAATGGTGTCCTGTGTCACGAAGAGGATGACCCGACGCTGGCCGACCTGCGTGACGAGGCGGCAAAACACGGCATCTGGCTGCTGCTGGGTTCGCTGGGTATCAAGACCCACGACAACGACGGGCGCTTTGCCAACCGGCAGTTCCTGATCAGCCCGCAGGGTGAAATCAAGGCGCGCTATGATAAGATCCATATGTTCGATGTCGAGGTCACACCCGAGGAAACATACCGCGAGTCTGATGGCTACAGACCGGGCACCCAGGCGGTTGTGGCAGAGACGCCTTTTGCCAGAATCGGCATGACTATCTGTTATGACGTTCGCTTTCCGCATTTGCACCGGGCACTGGCCAAAGGCGGGGCGCAGATCATCACTGCGCCGGCGGCGTTTTCTTATGTTACCGGAGCCGCACATTGGCATTCTCTGTTGCGGGCCCGCGCGATTGAAACCGGCTGCTTTGTGCTGGCGCCTGCGCAGACTGGCAAACATCCGGCTTCCCGCGGGCCAAGCCGCAAGACCTATGGACATTCCCTTGCCGTGGCCCCATGGGGCGAAGTGCTGGCTGATGCCGGCCAGGAACCGGGTGTGACTTACGTTGATCTCGACCTCGAAAAAGTGGCAGAAGCGCGCAAGCGCGTGCCTTCTCTGACCCACGACCGGGAGTTTGACGGACCCTGATGGATGAGACCCATTCCCTGGCGGTATCGCTGTTCAGCGAAATACTCATGGCTGACCAGCTGGCCCGGTCGCGCCTCAGCAAAGTGCTGCCAAAAGGGATGGAACTGTCGCATTTCTCGGTGCTGAACCACTTGGCACGGGCTGGACTGGAGCGCTCGCCCGCGCAGCTGGCCAAGGCGTTTCACGTGACCCGCGGAGCGATGACCAACACGCTGAGCAAACTGGAAATGGCGGGATACATCCATGTCCGCCCTGATTGGGACGATGCGCGGCGCAAGATGGTGGCGATCAGTCCGGCTGGCAAGCAGGCCCGGGATGCAGCACTGGCCGGGATCATTCCGGTGATCTCCGAAGTCGTGGGTGAGTTGGGCAGCGACCGGGTGCGGGCGACCTTGCCTATTCTGCGCGAATTGCGCGGCAAACTGGAAGAGAGTGGATGAGAGGTTGAAACCAAGCCGTCTTCTGCTTGGAGTTAAAAAGGGACGCCTGCAAGCAGACGCCCCTCTTCCCCATCAGTCCCCATCATGCCGTGAACGGCGATCGTTTAACCATTGGGCAGACCCCCCAGTCACAATGGCAAGCAGTTACTTGGTTCTTAGCTTGCGCCCAATCGCGGCTTAGAAAAATACACCGACCCCGCTTGATAAAGATAGCAAGCAGGACGCGATGGCCAAAGAGTGCATAAGGATTACTACCTATCCTTTAGGATAGGCGGCAGAAAAAAACTGGCCGGCGAGGGCACTCTTAGCCAGGTTTTATGCTGGTAGTTACGTAGTTTACCGACAGATCCCGTTCGGATATGGTCCAGTTCCAGGTGATCGGGTTGAACACGAACCCCTTACGGTCAACAGGATTCAGGCCGGCATTGCGCAGCAGTTCGTAAAGTTCATCCGGGGTTATGAACTTGGACCACTCATGAGTGCCGCGCGGCAGCCAGCGCATGATCACCTCAGCCCCGACAATCGCCATTGCAAAGCTTTTCGGGTTGCGGTTGATGGTTGAGCATATTTCCAGCCCGCCGGGCTTCAGCAGTGTATGGGTAGCGGTGAGGAAGCTCAGCGGATCGGCCACATGTTCGACCACTTCCATGTTCAGCACGACGTCGAATTGTTCACCGGCAGCAGCCAGTGCCTCGGCGGTGGTGTGGCGGTAGTCGATCTCCAACTCAGATTGTTCGGCATGAATGCGGGCAACCGGCAGGTTGCCTTCTGCCGCATCGGCGCCAACCACTGTGGCACCCAACCGTGCCATCGGCTCGCTCAGAAGCCCGCCACCGCAGCCGATATCCAGCAGCCGTAGCCCTTCGAACGGGCGCTGTGACGTCAGGTCGCGGCCGAATTCCCCGGCGATCTGGCGGGTGATATAGTCCAGCCGGCACGGGTTCAGCATGTGCAAAGGCTTGAACTTGCCATTCGGATCCCACCACTCCGCCGCCATCGCTTCGAATTTGGCGATTTCCGCAGGGTCGACCGTGGATTGAGGCGCTTGCATTCCTGTCTCCGTGTGCTCTTTTGTAGTCTGACGTTTCACTAAGGTCAGTAATGGATAGATACCCGGACCAAAAGCGCGCTGTGCATTATCTTTATCCGCCGGTCGAGCCCTTTGACCAGCGCATGATCGACGCAGGCCAGGGCCACAATATATATGCCGAACAAAGCGGCAATCCCAATGGCATTCCAGTGATTGTGTGCCATGGCGGCCCCGGCGGCGGCAGCAGTCCGGCGATGCGGCGGTATTTCGATCCGCATGTGTATCGAATCATCCTGTTCGATCAGCGCGGCTGCGGCCGCTCGCGCCCCTATGCGTCGTGCGAGGACAACACCACCTGGCATCTGGTTGCCGATATGGAACTGATTCGCCGCCAGCTGGGCATCGAATCGTGGATCCTGTTCGGCGGCAGTTGGGGGGCGACGCTGGCGCTGATTTATGCCCAGACCCACCCGGACCGGGTGCAGCAGATCATCCTGCGCGGTGTTTTCCTGATGACCAAGTCTGAACTGGACTGGTTCTATGGTGGCGGTGCCGGCAAGTTTTGGCCCGAAACCTGGGCTAAATTCGTCTCGCTGATCCCCGATGCGGAGCGAAGCGACATGATTGCTGCTTATCACAAGCGGTTGTTTTCCGGAGACCTCGACGAAGAAGTGCGTTATGGCCGGGCCTGGTCGGCTTGGGAAAATGCGCTGGCGTCGGTGCATTCCAACGGCCAGAGCGGCGAAAGCCCCGGCGACTATGCACGTGCCTTTGCCCGGTTGGAGAACCACTATTTCATCAATAGCGGTTTCCTCGATTATGATGGGCAGATCCTCGCCAATATGGACCGGATTTCGCATATCCCAGGGGTGATTGTGCAGGGCCGTTACGACATGATCTGCCCGCCGTCTTCTGCGTGGCGCCTGAACGAGCTGTGGCCAAATGCGGAGTTGAAGATGGTACGCAATGCCGGCCATGCTCTGTCGGAGCCGGGAATCAGCGCTGAGCTGGTCCGGGCGATGGACCGGATTGCAGGAGAGCTTGTGCCATGACGCGCATTGACCGCCGCGCGCTGTTCACCTCGGGTGCAGCCGCAGCCTTGCTGGCGGCGGCTGGCGGGGCCGTCGATGCATCGCCCAAGGCCGGTGGCGCGCTGCGTCTTGCGGTTCCTCGCGACGGCGGGCTTTTGGAACAGGCCGCCCGCGGTGCAGTCTATGACACGCTGACAGAAATTGCCCCTGATGGTTTGCTGCGCGGAGAATTGGCTACAGGCTGGCATTCGACGCCGGACGCCAAAACCTGGACCTTTGATTTGCGTGCGGGCGTGGATTTTCATGACGGCTCACTGCTGACGGCAGAGGATGCAGCCGCGTCGCTTTCCGCACAGGGCATTACCGGGGGTGAAGTACGCGCGGTCACTGCGTTGGGCAACCTGCAATTGCTGGTGGAATTGGCGCAGCCCAATCCGCATTTGCCCTACCTTTTGGCTGGTGCCGATCTGATGATTGCACCCGCTGGTGAACTGCCAGCACCGCTGTCCGCTGCGATTGGCACAGGATGCTACAAGGTGGAACGAGCTCAGGAAGGCCGCCATTTCCGTGCGTCCCGAGTTGCAAAACACTATAAATCCGGCATCGCGGGCTGGGCTGAGACAGTAGAGATTATTGTGATTCCTGATGCCGCAGTCCGTGCCGAAGCGCTGCGGGACGGTTATGTCGATATCGCTGCATTGCCGGAACCGCGTGGTCTCCTGAAGCGCGGGGAATTCCTGTATCATCCGTCTTCCAGCAATATGGCTTTGGCCGCCCGGCACAATGTCGGCATTCCGCGAAAAGTAGGTCAGCGCGAACCGATGGATGACGGGCGGATCGCTGAGCGCTGGTGGATGGCCTGAGCGGCCATCCCCAGTATTGACGCTTCAACTTTCCTGACGGATGTAGGCTATAACATTCTGTACATCCTCATCTTTCTTCAAACCTTTGAAGCCCATGCGGTTGCCGGGCACCACGCTCTTGGGGTTTGAAAGAAAGGACGTTAGCTGGTCTTCACTCCAGGTCAGGTTGGCGTTCTTAAAGGCGCCTGAGTATTTAAAGCCATCTGCCGCGGCGGAACCAGTACCGATGATACCGTGCAGGCTGGGGCCGGCGCCGTTTTTGCCTTGTTCAAAGCTGTGGCAGGCCTGGCACTTGCGGAACACTTTCTTGCCCTTGGCCGGATCGCCTGACAGCACCACCTCAGTCTCCTGTGCTGCGGGGGCAGTCTGGGCGGTGTCGCGACCGGCTTCAAACACAAACCGGGCGGTAACCGGGACGGTGCGGGTAATGCCGGAGAGCTTCGCCAGTTCTTGCAGGATATCGACGCCTTTGGTCAGGCCCGCGTCCTCAACACCCAGAAACAGCAGGTCATTGGTGGTGACCATGACTTTCCGGTCCGACAGGCGGACCACAAACATTTCCGTTTCCACAGGAATATCGCGCCCCAGCAGGCTCAGCTTGCCTTCCACATCCGCAATCAAGGTGCCGCCTGCAGGCAGCGCCTCCAGCGCAGCGATATCGACCTGGGCCGTCAGCGTGGCCTGAGGCTCGCCATTGAACACATAATCAATCATTCGTTCATTGCGGATATCAATGAAGGTCTCCACCGATGGCAGCGAAATTGCCACAGTGACAGTGCCGTCCTTGCTCACGCTGCCAGTCAGCTCTTCAAAGCTGTGCACTTCGCCCACTGTGTCTTTTTTAACCGAACCAAAGGCGAGCTTGGAGCTTGCGCTGTCCAGCATCCAGTCTGCCGACAGCGCGGATTGGCCCGCAAAAATCAGCGCTGCAACAGAAACGCCACGAAACAGTGAGTTGAGCATCCTATCTCCTTCCTATTATCAATGTTCTTGCGGCGCGGCAGTTCGGCCGGCCCTGAGATCAAAACACGGCAGGAGCGCGGATTATTCGCTGGTTCGGCAAAAAAACGGCTGAGGAAGAGGTCCGGGAGGGGATAAGCCCCCTCTATCCCCGGTTGTGGCGGTTTTGCCTGATGCAGACCGGGCGGCGGGACCGGGCGGATGATCTGGCACAGATGACCTGTCTGCGCGCACTGGAAAAACACGCAGGCTATCAGGCAGGCACGCATCTGGACCGCTGGCTGTTCCGGATCGCGCACCGGCTGTGGCTGAATGAGCTGCGGGCAACGGCAGTACGCACCGGCGGCGGGCTGGTGGCGCTGGAAGAAACCGAGATCCCGGATCAGCGCGTAAACACGGAAACGAATATTTTTGCCCGTCAGGTGTTTTCAAAGGTAGGGGAGCTGCCCGAAAGCCAGAGGGTCACGGTTTTGCTCGTCTATGTCGAAGGCTTTGCTTACAAGGAGGCAGCGGAAATCCTGAATATCCCCATCGGCACGGTGATGAGCAGACTGGCCGCCGCCCGCAAGAAGATTGCGGGAGAGTTGGCGGAAACGGAGACGGGAACATGAATGAAGCGCAAGCGGCATTCACCGATGAAGAGCTGACAGCCTACCTGGATGGCGAGGCCGATGCCGCCTTGCGCGGTCGGGTCGAGCTTGCGCTGACTTCGGATGCGGCTTTGGCGCAGCGTCTGCAGACGCTGGATCTGCCTGTGGCTGCGTTGCGGGACGTCTTTTCCACAGCGGCGCTGGGCGCTCCGCAGATGCCGGATGGGCTGATTCCCGCATCCCGCCCCGCCCGTGCGCCGCTGCGGCTGGTTGCCGGGCTGGCGATGGCTTTTGGTCTTGGAGTTCTTTCCACCTACATGCTGCAGCCCGGACCCCAGCCTCAAAAGGCGCCGGGATGGAAAGCTGTCGTGGCATCTTATCAGTCACTCTACATCACCGACACTGTGGTGAATGCCGGTCAGCCGACCGAAGTGACAGCCGAAGTGCTGGACGGATTTAGCAGCGGCCATGGCGTGGACTTGTCTCCGGCTCAAACTGTCGAAGGACTGGAATTCAAACGCGCCCAGCTGCTGGGTTTCAAAGGCAAGCCTCTATTGCAAATGGCTTATCTCGGCCCGGACGGCGTGCCGGTGGCCTTCTGTATCACCCGTTCCTCTGGTGCGGATAAGGCGATGCAAAGCGAAGTTCTGGCTGGCATGGCTGCTGCCTCCTGGGTCAGTGATGGGATCGGTTATCTGGTGATTGGCGGCCAGGATCAGAGCTTTGTGGATGGGGTTGCTGCGGATCTTCAAGGCAAGCTGGGGTAGCGGTCCTGCAGTCCGTAACTCTGCGCGCTGCACGACCCTCTTGCAGTTTCGTCCGAACCGTCCTATATGCCTTTGACAACAGCGGCGCGTTGAACCTCTGGTTTAAGGCTCCACCGGGAATTTCAACGGGCCGCGCGCCCGTTTTTTTGTGCCCGCAGGCCATTGCCTGCAAGCCCCAAGTGGAGGTCTGATGACCAACGACCTGATTGCCAAAGCTGCCATCGACCGGCGCCTGGCCGAGATCATCACCCCGGTGATTGAGGATCTGGGCTATGAGCTGGTGCGGATCCGGCTGATGTCTGGTAAGGCAACCACATTGCAGATCATGGCTGACAAGCCGGATGGCGGCATCGAGGTGGATGATTGCGCCGCGATCTCGAATGCGGTCAGCGCGACATTGGACGTCGAGGATCCGATTATTGACGCCTATGCGCTGGAAGTGTCGAGCCCTGGCATCGACCGGCCGCTGACCCGGCTGAAAGATTTTGATATGTTCGAGGGTTATGAGGCCAAGCTCGAAACCGATGAACTGGTCGGCGGCCGCCGCCGCTTTAAGGGTGAGCTGGCGGGCACCGAAGGAGACGAAGTCCTGATCAACATCGAAGATCAGGGCGAGACCGTGACCATTGGTTTGAAATTCGACTGGCTGAGCGACGCCAAGCTGGTTCTGACCGATGATCTGATCAAGGAAATGCTGCGCCAGCGCAAAGAGGCCGGCACGCTCAACGAAGACGCATTCGACGAAATCGAGACCGAAGAGTCCGAAGAGGAGAACAAGTAATGGCTATCACCTCTGCAAACCAGCTGGAGCTGTTGCAAACCGCCGAGGCCGTGGCGCGCGAAAAGATGATCGATCCTGGTCTGGTCATCGAAGCGATGGAAGAGAGCCTCGCCCGTGCGGCCAAAAGCCGTTACGGCGCCGAAATGGACATTCGCGTGTCGATCGACCGCAAGACCGGCCGGGCGAAATTTACCCGCGTTCGCACTGTTGTGGCGGACGAAGAGCTGGAAAACTATCAGGCTGAGCTGACCGTCGAACAGGCCCGCCAGTACATGGCGAATCCTGAAGTAGGTCAGACCTACGTCGAGGAAGTACCGCCGGTTGAAATGGGCCGGATCGCCGCCCAGTCGGCCAAGCAGGTGATTCTGCAGAAGGTTCGTGAAGCAGAGCGTGACCGCCAGTTCGAAGAATTCAAAGACCGCGCCGGCACCATCATCAACGGTCTGGTCAAGCGCGAGGAATACGGCAACGTCATCGTCGATGTGGGGGCCGGCGAAGCCATCCTGCGCCGCAACGAGAAGATCGGCCGCGAAAGCTATCGCCCGAACGACCGTGTGCGCTGCTACATCAAGGACGTGCGCCGCGAGCCGCGCGGCCCGCAGATTTTCCTGTCGCGCACCGCGCCGGAATTCATGGCCGAATTGTTCAAGATGGAAGTGCCGGAAATCTATGACGGCATCATCGATATCAAAGCGGTTGCCCGGGATCCCGGCTCGCGCGCCAAGATTGCTGTTATCTCCTACGATGGCTCGATCGACCCGGTCGGCGCCTGTGTGGGTATGCGCGGCTCCCGCGTGCAGGCCGTGGTGAACGAGCTGCAGGGCGAGAAGATCGATATCATCCCATGGAACGAAGACCAGCCGACCTTCCTGGTTAACGCGCTGCAGCCGGCCGAAGTAACCAAGGTTGTGCTGGATGAAGAAGCCGGCAAGATCGAAGTTGTGGTTCCGGAAGAGCAGCTGAGCCTGGCCATCGGCCGCCGCGGTCAGAACGTGCGCCTTGCGTCGCAGCTGACCAACCTCGACATCGATATCATGACCGAGGAAGAAGAATCGGCCCGCCGCCAGAAGGAATTCGAGGCGCGCACCAAACTGTTCATGGAAACCCTGGATCTGGACGAATTCTTTGCCCAGCTGCTGGTTTCCGAAGGCTTTACCAATCTCGAAGAAGTCGCCTATGTCGAGCTGGACGAGTTGCTGGTCATTGACGGTGTTGACGAAGGCACCGCCGGGGAACTCCAGGCCCGTGCCCGCGACTACCTGGAAGCCAAGGCCAAGGCGGCCTTGGATGCGGCTCGCGAATTGGGCGCCGAGGATAGCCTGATTCAGTTCGAGGGCCTGACCCCGCAGATGGTCGAGGCACTCGCCAAGGACGACGTGAAGTCTTTGGAAGATTTCGCCACCTGTGCGGACTGGGAACTGGCCGGCGGTTGGACCAACGACGGCGGCGAGCGGGTCAAGGATGACGGGATCCTGGAGCCCTTCGGCATGACGCTGGAACAAGCGCAGGACATGGTGATGACCGCCCGCATCATGCTGGGCTGGGTCGACCCGGCCGAGCTGGAAGCAGATGCGGCGGAAGACGAAGATGCTGGCGAAGAGGAAAGTGAAGCCTGAGTTCAGGCTTCACAGAGGAGAACTGCATGACACGCGGCGGCGCCATAAAAGACCGGACCGACGACAGCGAGCGTAAATGCATCGCAACCGGCGAGATCCAGCCCAAACAGGGCCTCATCCGTTTTGTGATGGGTCCTGACGGGCAAGTTGTGCCTGATGTGATGGGCAAGCTGCCCGGCCGCGGCGTCTATGTGGCCTCCAGCCGGGCCGCCTTGGAAACGGCGGTCAAGAAGAAGCTGTTTGCCCGCGGCTTCAAGGCCCAGGTCCAGGTGCCGGACGAATTGGTTCAGGAAGTTGAGCGGCAGGTTGTCCGCCGGCTTGTTGAACTGATCAGCCTGGCGCGCAAGTCGGGTGATGCGGTGTCCGGCTTTGAGCGGGTGAAAGACTGGCTTTACAAAGAGGATGCCCGGGTGCTGATCCAAGCGTCCGACGGGTCAGGCCGCGGAAAGTCGAAGCTGAGCACCCCCTACAAGGGCAAATTCATCGGCTGCCTCACGGCGGACGAGCTGGGAATGGCATTTGGGCGCCAAACTGCAATACATGCCGCCCTCGCCTCTGGCGGACTCAGCAAACGTGTTGTAGATGAGGCGCAACGACTGCAAGGTTTGCGCGAAATGGTGGGCGGCGACGGCCGCACGGAAGGATAAGAAGCTTTATGAGCGATAGTGACGGCAAAAAGACACTGGGTCTGCGTGGGGGTTCCCGTCCGGGGAACGTGAAACAGAGTTTCAGCCATGGACGGACCAAGAATGTCGTAGTGGAAACCAAACGCAAGCGCGTTGTGGTTCCCAAGCCGGGTGCGGCCAAGGGCGGCGGCGGCGCTGCGCCTTCCACATCCGGATCGCGCCGACCTGCCGGCATCAGTGACGCTGAGATGGAGCGCCGCCTGAAGGCGCTGCAGGCTGCCAAAGCGCGTGAGGTCGAAGAAGCGGCCGCACGGGCCGCGGAAGAAAAAGCGCGCGAAGAAGACCGCAACCGGCGTCGCGCCGAAGCGGAAGCCAAGGAACGCGAGCAGCGGGAAGCCGAAGAACGCGCCAAGGCCAAGCAGGAAGAAGAAGAGCGCAAGAAGCGTGAAGCTGAAGTGGCAAAAGAACGTGCAGCTGCTGCAGCCGCTGCTCCTGCGCCCGCTGCGGATACGCCCAGGACAGCCCGTCCGGCGCCGAACAAGCCTGCTCCGGCTGCTGCGCCGCGTAAAGCGGACCGCGAACGCGAGCAGCGTCAGAACCGCGGCAAAGGTCAGGACGATGGCCGCCGCTCGGGTAAACTGACGCTGGGCCAGGCGACTGGTGGCGGCGGCAACCGCCACCGTTCGATGGCGTCGATGAAGCGCAAACAAGAGCGTGCCCGGCAAAAGGCCATGGGCGGTCAGGTCGAGCGCGAAAAGGTCATCCGCGACGTTCAGTTGCCCGAAGCGATTGTGGTTTCGGAACTGGCCAACCGGATGGCGGAGCGCGTTGGCGAAGTTGTCAAATCGCTGATGAACATGGGCATGATGGTTACGCAGAACCAGACCATCGATGCCGATACCGCCGAACTGATCATCGAAGAATTCGGCCATAAGGTGGTCCGGGTGTCCGCCTCTGACGTCGAAGACGTGATCAAAGAGGTCGTGGACAAGGACGACGATCTGAGACCGCGTCCGCCTGTCATCACAATCATGGGCCACGTTGACCACGGCAAGACCTCGCTGCTGGATGCGATCCGGGATGCACGTGTTGTGGCTGGTGAAGCAGGCGGCATTACCCAGCACATCGGCGCTTATCAGGTGAAAACTGAAAGCGGCACCGTGCTGAGCTTCCTGGATACGCCCGGCCATGCGGCCTTTACCTCGATGCGCTCGCGCGGTGCTCAGGTGACGGATATCGTGGTTTTGGTTGTTGCCGCGGATGACGCGGTGATGCCGCAGACCATCGAGGCCATCAACCACGCCAAGGCGGCGCAGGTTCCGATGATCGTGGCGATCAACAAGATCGACAAACCGGCGGCTGACCCGACAAAGGTCCGCACCGATCTGTTGCAGCATGAAGTGGTCGTGGAAGCCATGTCCGGCGACGTGCAGGATGTGGAAGTCTCCGCGGTGACTGGCCAGGGTCTGGACGAGTTGCTGGAAGCCATTGCACTGCAATCGGAAATCCTGGAACTGAAAGCCAACCCCGACCGGGCCGCCCAAGGTGCCGTGATCGAGGCGCAGCTGGATGTGGGCCGAGGCCCCGTAGCAACTGTTCTGGTTCAGACCGGGACCTTGCGCCAAGGCGACATCTTTGTTGTGGGTGAACAGTACGGCAAGGTCCGTGCGCTGATCAACGACAAGGGCGAACGCGTTCAGGAAGCCGGCCCGTCGGTTCCTGTTGAGGTTCTTGGCCTCAACGGCACTCCGGAAGCAGGCGACGTGCTGAACGTGACTGACACCGAAGCACAGGCGCGCGAGATCGCAGAATACCGTGAGCAGGCCGCCAAGGATAAGCGCGCTGCAGCTGGTGCTGCGACCACGCTGGAACAGCTGATGCAGAAGGCCAAGGATGACGAAAATGTCTCCGAGCTGCCGATCCTGGTCAAAGCCGACGTGCAAGGCTCCGCCGAAGCCATCGTTCAGGCGATGGAAAAGATCGGCAACGACGAAGTGCGCGTGCGCGTGCTGCACTCGGGCGTCGGTGCGATCACCGAAACCGATGTCGGCCTCGCCGAAGCCTCCGGTGCGCCGATCATGGGCTTCAACGTCCGTGCCAATGCTTCGGCCCGCAACACCGCCAACCAGAAGAGCGTCGAGATCCGGTACTATTCGGTGATCTACGACCTAGTGGATGATGTGAAAGCGGCGGCCTCTGGCCTGCTGTCTGCCGAGATCCGCGAGAACTTCATCGGTTATGCGCAGATCAAGGAAGTCTTCAAGGTTACAGGTGTTGGCAAGGTTGCCGGCTGTCTGGTTACCGAAGGCATTGCCCGCCGTTCGGCAGGTGTGCGTCTGCTGCGCGACAACGTAGTAATCCACGAAGGCACGCTGAAGACGCTGAAGCGTTTCAAAGACGAAGTGTCCGAGGTTCAGTCCGGCCAGGAATGCGGTATGGCGTTTGAAAACTATGATGATGTCCGCCCGAACGACGTGATTGAGATCTTCGAACGCGAAGAAGTCATCCGTACCCTCGATTGATCGCTACGGAAGCTGAAATAGAAAACAAGCCCCGGCAGAATTGCCGGGGCTTGTTTTTTTCCGCTGGGGTTTGTCTGACCGTTCTCAAAGGCGCGCTGCAGCTTTCGGACGTTTGCAAAGAACAGGGCGCCGCTTTTGACCTTTGTCTGCTGGTAAGTCTGCGGAGATTTTCCGCCGTTTTATAAGGGCGTGCCAGCGCTACGGGTGAAAGGCCGAATCGTAATCAAGCAGTGCCCGTGAACGCAGTAGCAGACTAAAATCCGAAAGGTTGCGTAAACTGAAAACCAAATCGCGAAGGTGGTGCCGAATAAGGGCAGCATCGTCTGCAGCCCTCTTTTGCCCGACCTGCATCTCAGCCGGCAGGTGATACCGGACGGCCTTCATATGTTCTGTTGCCAACCCGCACCGCGATTTTCCCGTCAGGGAGTGCCCGTATGAAAATGCCCTGAACCAGCGAAAAGCTGCCAACTGCGATTGTCCTTAGCATGGTCTTCTCCTGCCCAATTGCAACTTCGGGTAGTCAACATGACCCGTACCCTGATGCTTGGACAAAGTGATTAATAAAGGGTTCATATGCTCCGGTTGGGAAATAAAAGCCTTGGAAAAGCGGCCAAATCCATCATGGAAGAAACTCGGCGTCGCAGCCTTTTGGACC
Source organism: Leisingera sp. F5 (assembly GCF_001593695.1). Lineage (NCBI taxonomy): Bacteria > Pseudomonadati > Pseudomonadota > Alphaproteobacteria > Rhodobacterales > Roseobacteraceae > Leisingera > Leisingera sp. F5. The sequence goes on from NZ_LUKH01000005.1 coordinate 95,048, forward strand.
CTACAGCCAATCGCGCAGGATTGGGATCAGCGGGATATCGGCCGGCGGCATTGGATAGTCACGAAAATCCTGCGGCCGCACCCATTTCAGGGTTTGGCCTTCATTGGCTTGCGGAATGCCATCCCACTTGCGACACGCAAAAAGCGGCATTAGCAGGTGGAAATCTTCGTAGGAGTGGCTGGCGAAGGTCAGCGGCGCCAAGCAAGACGCCCAGGTGTCAATGCCCAGTTCCTCCTGCAACTCACGGACCAGCGCAGCCTCCGGTGTCTCACCGGCTTCGATCTTGCCGCCCGGAAACTCCCACAGGCCGGCCATGGATTTGCCTTCAGGGCGCTGCGCCAGCAGCACCCGCCCATCCGCATCGATGAGCGCAACCGCTGAGACCAAAACAACCTTCATGACCGGTAGTCCGCGTTGATGGAGATATACTGGTGCGTCAGATCGCAAGTCCAGACGGTGGACCTGCCATCACCCAGGCCCAGGTCCACCTTGAGGGTAATCTCCTGCTTCTTCATCTCGGCGGCACCCAACTCTTCCTTGTAGTCCGGCGAAACCCAGCCTTTTTCCGCCACCAGCACATCGCCAAAGGAAATCGACAAGAGATCCCGGTCCGCTGCAGCCCCGGACTTGCCGATCGCCATCACCACGCGGCCCCAATTCGGGTCTTCGCCGGCAATGGCGGTTTTCACCAGCGGTGAATTGGCGATCGCAAGCCCATGTACCTTGGCCTCTGCGTCAGAGGCCGCTCCGGTGATCTGGATTTCCACGAATTTGGTCGCGCCTTCGCCATCGCGCACCACTTGGTGCGACAGGTTCAGCATGACCCGCTCCAGGCCTGCCGCAAACTCTGCGTTTCCAGTCGCGTCGACGCCCGAAGCGCCGGTGGCGCACAGCATCAGGCTGTCGGACGTCGAGGTATCACTGTCCACGGTGATGCAGTTGAAAGTCCGGTCGCAGATCTCGGCGAGCTGTTCCTGCAGGTCAGCTTGCCCGACCTTCGCATCGGTGAATATGTAGACCAGCATCGTTGCCATATCCGGCGCAATCATGCCTGAACCCTTGGCGATGCCGGCGATCTTGACCGTCTGGCCGCCAATCCCAACCGTGGCGCTTGCACCTTTGGCAAAGGTGTCGGTTGTCATAATCGCCTTGGCGGCACCTTCTAGCGCGCCTTCGTTCAAACTGCCGTGCAGCTCGCCAATCTTTGCCACAATGCGGTCGTGCGGCAGAGGTTCGCCTATGACACCTGTGGAGGCCGTAAAAACACGCTCGGCGGGCAGGCAGGTTGCATCCGCAACGGCAGTCGTGATCTGAGCCACCGAGCTTTGCCCGAAATGACCTGTGAAGGCGTTGGAGTTGCCGGAGTTCACCAGGATTGCCGCACCGGCGTCAGCACTGCTGCCCAGTTTGGCTTGGCAGTCCAGAACCGGAGCAGAACGGGTCTTGGAGCGGGTGAAAACCCCGGCAACCGCAGTGCCCGGGTCCATGACCGCCAGCATTACGTCGGTTCTGCCTTGATATTTGACCCCGGCCGCGGCAGATGCGAAACGCACGCCCTTGATCACCGGAAGATCGGGGAAGCTGGAAGGTGCCAGCGGCGAGACGGGCATGGGTGCGGCCATGATCAGTTCCTAACCAGGCTAAGGTCTTTGAGAATTGCTGGATCCAGGTCCTCGATCTCGGACCGTTCGATTTCTGCGGAGGCGGTCAGTTCATTCACGCGTTCTTCCACTGCCTTTTGGCGCAATTCCTCGGCCAGCTGTGCCCGCACTTCTTCAAACTCGGGGGCTTCGGTCTTGCGGCGCTCATGCAGCAGGATCACATGCCAGCCGAACTGGGTTTTCACGGGCCCTGAAATTTCACCGGAATGAAGCTTCAAAACAGCATCTTCGAACTCTGGCACCATACGGCCTGTGGTGAACCAGCCCAGATCGCCGCCGCTGGGGCCGGAGGGGCCAGTGGACTTTTCCTTGGCAAGCGTGGCAAAATCGGCGCCGGCGTCCAGTTCCTTCTTTACGTCTTCTGCGTCCTCTTCACTCTCGACTAGGATATGGGCGGCATGAAACTCGTCACCGCCGTCTCCGGTAGAGTATTTTCCGTCATAGGCGGCACGCAGCGCATCCTCGCCGCTGGCCTTTTCCATGATCATATCGATCACGTTGGCGGCAAGCATTGCGCGCTCTTCGTTTTCGACGGACAATTGCACGTAGCGAGGCACTTCGCCATGCAGTTGCTGTTTCAGCGCGGTTTGCTGAACGAGCTGATCCAGGATGGCATTGTAGAGCACGTCATCAGGCAGCTGTTTGTACTGTGCGGGCAGGTTTTCGCGAGCCATGACCATATGACCGATGGTAATTTCCTCGCCATTGACCGAGGCAACAACCGTGTTGGCATGAGGCGCAGCAGCTGCGGCCAGCGGCAGCGCAGTACAGGCAACCACCGCCACGCCACGCAGAAAAGTGAGACCTTTACGCATTGAAACCTTCCTATTCATAGGCCGCATAGGGGCCTGCCGTTGACACTCAATACCCTGCCGCTTACATCGCCTTGAGGCCATTGGCAGGACCGTCTTTCCACCATTGTTTATGGGTTGCGGACACGGCGGGCAAGCCTGCCCGATGCAAAGGCCGGACATAGGATCGCTGGAGAAAACATGCTGGGTTTCGGAACACTCGCCAAAAAGGTTTTCGGCACACCGAATGACCGTAAAGTTAAGGCGACACGGCCGCTGATTGCACAAATCAATGGGCTGGAGGATACGTTCGCGAAGCTCAGCGATGACGGGCTGAAGGACAAGACCGAAGAGCTGCGCAAGCGCGCATTGGGCGGTGAAAGCCTGGACGCGCTGCTGCCCGAAGCCTTTGCCAACGTGCGTGAAGCGGCAAAGCGGGCGCTGGGTCTGCGGGCTTTTGATACCCAGCTGATGGGCGGGATCTTCCTGCATCAGGGTAACATTTCCGAGATGAAGACCGGCGAGGGCAAGACCCTCGTGGCGACCTTCCCGGCCTATCTGAATGCGCTGACCGGCAAGGGCGTACATGTGGTGACAGTGAACGAATACCTGGCCACCCGCGACAGCGAATGGATGGGCAAGGTGTTTGCGCAGCTGGGCATGACCACCGGTGTGATCTGGTCCGGCCAGGCCGACGCCGAGAAGATGGCCGCCTATGGCAGCGACGTCACCTATACCACCAACAACGAGCTAGGCTTCGACTACCTGCGCGACAACATGAAACCGTCGCTGGACCAAGTGTTCCAGAAGCAGCACAATTTTGCCATTGTTGATGAGGTCGACTCGATCCTGATCGACGAGGCCCGCACCCCGCTGATTATTTCCGGCCCGGCTGAAGACCGATCCGAACTTTATTCAACCATCGACAAAGTGATCCCGCTTCTGTCGGAAGAACACTATGAGATCGACGAGAAGACCCGCGGTGTGACCTTCACCGAGGACGGCAATGAATACCTGGAGCAGACGCTGCGCGAGCACGGGCTTCTGGAACAGGATGCCTCTCTCTACGATCCGGAAAGCACCACCGTTGTCCACCATGTGAACCAAGCCTTGCGAGCGCACAAGCTGTTCCAGCGGGACAAGGATTATATCGTTCGCAACGGCGAAGTTGTTCTGATTGATGAATTCACTGGCCGCATGATGCCGGGCCGCCGCCTGTCCGAAGGATTGCACCAGGCCATTGAGGCCAAGGAAGAGGTCAATATCGAGCCGGAGAATACCACCCTGGCCTCGGTCACCTTCCAAAATTACTTCCGCCTTTATGACAAGCTTTCGGGCATGACCGGCACCGCGATGACCGAGGCGGAAGAATTCGCCGAGATTTACAGCCTCGGTGTGGTCGAAGTGCCGACCAACCGCCCGATTGCGCGGGTGGATGAGGATGATCAGGTCTACCGCACCGCCCGTGAGAAATACGAGGCGATGATCAAGGAAGCCAAGGTAGCACATGCAAAGGGTCAGCCGGTTCTGCTGGGCACGACCTCGATCGAGAAATCCGAACTGCTGAGCCAGATGCTGCAGCAGGACGGCATCCCGCACAATGTTTTGAACGCCCGCCACCACGAACAGGAAGCGCAGATCGTTGCTGATGCCGGCCGCTATGGTGCGGTGACCATTGCCACCAATATGGCCGGCCGCGGCACCGATATTCAGCTCGGCGGCAACGTCGAGATGAAGGTGCTGGAAGTGCTGGAGCAAAACCCCGCGGCTGATCCCGCAGAACTGCGTGCCGCCGAGGAAGCCAAGCACGCCGAGGAAAAGCAGAAGGTGCTGGACGCAGGCGGGTTGTTTGTGATGGCTTCCGAGCGCCACGAAAGCCGCCGCATCGACAATCAGCTGCGCGGCCGTTCCGGCCGTCAGGGCGACCCGGGCCGTACCCGGTTCTATCTCAGCCTTGAAGACGACCTGATGCGCATCTTCGGGTCGGAACGGCTGGACAAACTGCTGTCATCGCTTGGCATGAAGGAAGGCGAGGCGATTATTCATCCCTGGGTGAACAAATCTCTGGAACGCGCCCAGGCCAAGGTTGAAGGCCGTAACTTTGACATGCGGAAGAACGTGCTGAAGTTCGACGATGTGATGAACGATCAACGCAAGGTGATCTTCAATCAGCGCCGCGAAATTATGGCCGCCGAAGATTTGTCCGAGATTGTCGCTGACATGCGTCACGAAGTGATCGACGATCTGCTCGACACCCACATGCCGGCAAAGACCTATGCCGATCAGTGGGACACGGCAGGCCTGCAGGAGCAGGTCCGCGAAATGCTGAGCATTGACGCGCCGGTGGCGGAGTGGGCCGCCGAAGAAGGCGTCGATGACGAGCAGATCCGCGAGCGTCTGGTTGAGGCGTCTGACAAGATGATGGCAGAAAAAGCCGCGGCCTTTGGCCCGGAAAACATGCGCAATATTGAAAAGCAGGTTCTGCTGCAGACCATAGACAAGAACTGGCGTGAGCATCTGCTGACGCTGGAGCATTTGCGCTCGGTGGTGGGATTCCGCGGTTATGCGCAGCGTGATCCGCTCAATGAATACAAGAACGAAAGCTTTCAGCTTTTTGAAAGCATGCTCGATTCCTTGCGTGAAGAAGTGTCCCAGCAGCTTGGCCGCGTGCGTCCGATGACTGAGGACGAGCAGCAGCAGATGCTGAAGGAAATGGCTGCCCGCCAGGCCGCGATGCAGCAAATGGCAGTCCCGCAGCCAACCGCTGCCGAAGCTCCGGCAGAAGACCCGGCACCGGGTTTCGTTGAGGATGATCCGGCGACCTGGGGCAACCCCTCACGCAATGACAAATGCCCTTGCGGGTCGGGTAAGAAGTTCAAGCACTGCCACGGCAGCCTGACCTGAAACCTGAAGAAGACATGTAGGTTCCATTTTGAACCGGCGTCCGGCGACGGGCGGGTGATCTCCCGCCCGTCGCCGGACATTTGGCAAAGGCCGCTCCTGTTGGGCATGGCGCTGCGCAAGGGACAGCGCGCGAGGTCGCCACAGAGCCTCTGACGCAGCCAGGGCACGGGGAGCACATTTGTTGCCCGATGCGCAACAAAGATGGCGTGATTGCCGTATTTGCCGGAATCTCTCCTGCTGGCGGCCACAAACTGGCCGGCATTTCCAGACAAGCTTCCTTAACCGAACAGGTTCAGGAGGATCTAATGTTGAGCAAACAAGTGATGCTGACGAGCGCGATGACGCTGGCTTGCGCCTTGGGCATCGGATTCTACATGCAAACCTCAGTCCCGGGCTTGGTGGTCAACGTGGTCGGGCGTACCGCCGCTGCTGATCCCGAATTGCCAGGGGAACCCGAAGCTTCTCAACTGCAGATCGAAAAGATCACCCTGACCTCGGCGCCTTCTGCAGCCAGTAAGTTCAAAGCGGGCAGCCAGCCTGCAGAACCGGAGCACGCAGTGTCCTGCCAGATGACCGCCGCAGCCGAAGCAGCGCCGATGGCGATGGCCAGACTATCTGTTGAGGCGCCTTGCCGGGCAAATGAGCGGCTGACCGTGCATCACAGCGGCATGACCTTTACTGCTGCGCTGGACCAGTCGGGCCGGTTCAGCGCGCTGGTGCCGGCTTTGACCCAGACGGCTGTCTTCATCGCAGAGACCGCAAATGGGGGCGGCGCAGTTGCCGTTGCAAAGGTTGATGGCCTGGAAACCATTGAGCGTATTGTTCTGCAGTGGACCGGCAGCAGCGGTTTCGAAATCCACGCCCGCGAGTTCGGTGCCGCTTATGGCAGCACTGGCCATGTTTGGCACGGCACGGCCGGTGCCGGGGCTGGGCAGGTCGTCCGCTTGGGTGACGACAGCCAACTGGCACCGCGTATTGCCGAGGTTTACAGCCTGCCAAATGACACAAGCGGGTCTGGCACTGTGTCCTTGACTGCTGAGGCCGAAGTTACGGCGGTCAATTGCGGCAGGGATGTTTCTGCTCAGGCACTGCAATTGCGCGGTGGACAGCTCACAAGCCGGGATTTGGTGATGGCAATGCCGGATTGCGATGCAACAGGCAGCTTTCTGGTGTTGAATAATCTGGTAGAAGACTTGAAAATCGCATCCAACTGATTTGCGGCAACTTCAGGTATCCATATGACCTTCTTTCGTGCGGCCATTTGCGCCGCACTTTTTCTGGCAGTCTTTGCGCGCGGTCTTGCTGCTCAGGACGTCACCCTGTCTTCCCCGGATGGCGCAGTAGAAATCACTGGCACGTTGCTGGGATTCGACGGCGAGTTTTATCGGGTACAGACCCAGTTTGGTGAACTCACCGTCGATGGTTCAGGCGTAGCGTGCGATGGGCCAGGCTGCCCCAGCCTGTCCGGATTTGTTTCGGAAATCACTTTGGCTGGTTCTTCAGCCATGTCTGAAGTTCTGATGCCTGCGCTGATTGAAGGCTTCGCCCTTCGGAATGGCTATCAGACTCACTTGGAGGCATTGCCGGACGGGAATTTCAGCCATGTCCTTCTGCGCGGGCAAAAGCCGGCCGCACGCTTCACGTTCCTGGCCAGCAATACCGATGGCGGGTTTGCGGCTCTTATCGCGGATGAGGCGGATGTGACGATGGCACTGCGGGAAATCCGACCGCTGGAACAAAAAGCCGCCCGGGCCGCAGGATTGGGTGATCTGACCGGTCCGGGCCGCAGCCGGGTTCTGGCGCTGGACGCCTTTGTGCCGGTGGTGGCGCCCAGCAATCCGGTGCGCGAGATTTCTCTGCCGCAACTGGCTGGGATATTCTCCGGTCAAATCACTAACTGGCAAACGATTGGCGGTCCTGATGCGGCGATTTCACTGCATATGCCGGTTTCGGGCTCAGGCCTCGCCCAGGCGGTGGAGGATAGGCTGATGTCGCCTTTCGGAGCTGGGTTCACAACACGAATCCGCCGCCATGACCGCAGCAGTACACTTGCCCGCCGGGTTCTCGTCGATCCCTTTGCAATTGGTATCGCCAGCTTTGCCGAAAAAGGCGCAGCGCGGATGCTGACGTTAACGGGCCCTTGCGGGTTCTCTCTGCAGGCCAGCCGCCGGGCGGTAAAGACTGAAGACTATCCGCTGACTGTTCCCATGTTCCTTTACTTGCCGGTCCGGCGCCTGCCCAAAGTTGCGCGGGACTTCCTGGCTTATGTGCGGGGACCTGCGGCGCAAGCAGTTATCCGCCGGGCGGGTTTTGTCGATCAGGCGCCAGAACGGATCCCGGTCAGCCGCCAAGGCCGCCGTCTGGCAAATGCGATTCTAGCTGCGGAGGAAAAATCCGATCTGGAGGAACTTCAGCGGATGGTGGGCCTTCTGGGCGGCATGCGGCGGTTGACCATCTCGTTCCGGTTCGAACCTGGATCGGCGCGCCCTGATGCGCAATCCCGCAGCAACGTCGAGCAGCTGGCCCGCGCCCTGGAGGCAGGAGAGTTCGACGGAAAAGAAGTTGTTTTTGCTGGGTTTTCCGATGGTGTCGGGCCACCTGAAGGCAATCGGCGGATTGCTTTGAAGCGGGCCGGTGCAGTTCGGGATGCTGTGATCAAAGCAGCAGAGACGGCAGATACAGCACGGCTGCAAATCAGCACACATGGCTTTGGCGAGGCCTTGCCGATGGCCTGTGACGACAGCGAATGGGGGCGGCAGATCAACCGCCGGGTTGAGGTCTGGGTGCGTTAAGTGCCGGGGCAGCGGGCCTGCTCCCGCGTGTTTGACACGGCATCAGAGATGCCTTGCAAACCCTTGGGCCGGGCACCGCGCTGGCGCGCGTTGCGGCAACGCTAGAGAAGCCCGCGGGCGCGGAAGCTGAGTTCGGTGGATTTTCCGATAATCAGGTGGTCGTGCAGGGTGATGCCAAGGGCGGTCAGGGCGGCCAGGATCTGATCTGTCATACTGAGGTCACTGTCCGACGGCGTTGGGTCGCCGGACGGATGATTATGGACCAAAATCAGAGCACTAGCGTTGATCTCAAGAGCCCGTTTGGCGACTTCTCGGGGGTAAACCGGGACATGGTCGACGGTGCCGCGGGCTTGTTCCTCGTCGGCAATCAGCACGTTCTTGCGATCCAGGAACAGGATGCGGAATTGTTCGGTTTCGCGGTGCGCCATGGTGGTGTGGCAATAGTCCAGAAGCGCGTCCCAGCTGGAAATCACCTGGCGCTGCATCACCCGGGCACGGGCCATGCGGTGGGCTGCGGCCTCCAGCACCTTGAGGTCGGTGATCACCGCATCGCCGATACCCCGGACCTGTGCCAGCCGTTCCGGAGAGGCCGTGACAACGCGGTTGAAATCGCCAAAATTATCAAGAAGTTGCCGGGCCAGGGGTTTGACGTCGCGGCGCGGGATGGAGCGGAACAGGACCAGTTCCAGCAACTCGTAATCCGGCATTGCGGCGGCACCGCCAGCCATGAACCGGTCGCGCAGGCGAGTGCGGTGGTCCTTGATGTAGGAGGGCAGCCGGCCTGCGGCGAGAGGCAGCGCAGGGGCTTCGTCGCTGCCAGGAAACAGCGGCAGGGAGACGTCCTGGAATGAGGGGTCCTGTGCCATGGTGCCATGGTGCCGCCATCATGGTTGAGGAAGTGTTAACGCAGGCCTCAATGCAGCGGCGCAAGGAGGGTGGCTTGCGTGCACCGCCTGTGCACCCCCGCAGCGCAGCATGGGGCGGGAAGAGGCAGGCAAAAGAAAAGCGCCCCGAAGAGGGGCGCTTTCTATTAAGATGATTACGGCGGGACCCGGGGTTCCGCCCGTTCGGCCCTGAAACGCTCCCCCGGAGCGTTTCCAGGACGGGTCTCACCCCTTCATGCCATCCCAGAAGCTTTTCACCGAAGAGAAGAAGCTGCGGGATTCGGGGTTGGTGTTGTCCTCGGACATTTCCTCGAACTCGCGCAGAAGCTCCTTCTGGCGCGAAGTGAGATTGACCGGGGTTTCCACCGCCAGTTCGATGAACATGTCGCCGGTGGCACCGCCGCGCAGGGCTGGCATGCCCTTGCTGCGCAGACGCATCTGACGGCCGGACTGACTGCCTTCGGGGATCTGCACCCGGCCGCGGCCGCCGTCAATGGTCGGCACCTCGATGGAGCCGCCAAGGGCTGCCTTGGCCATGCTGACCGGCACCCGGCAGTAAAGATTGTTGCCGTCGCGCTCGAATAGGGAGTGCGGAGCCACCTCGACAAAGATGTAGAGGTCTCCCGGAGGGCCGCCGCGCAAGCCGGCTTCGCCTTCGCCGGCGAGGCGGATGCGGGTGCCGGTTTCCACCCCTGCCGGAATGTTCACCGACAGTGAGCGGTCCTTTTCGACCCGGCCGTGGCCGTGGCAGGATTTGCACGGGTTTTTGATGATCTGACCCAGGCCCGAACAGGTCGGGCAGGTGCGTTCAACGGTGAAGAAACCCTGTTGCGCGCGCACCTTGCCCATACCGGAGCAGGTCGGGCAGGTTGTGGGTTCCACGCCGCCTTCGGCGCCGGTGCCCTCGCAAGAGGTACAGGAGACCGAGGTCGGAACCTTGATGGTCTTATGCAAGCCGCCAAAAGCGTCTTCCAACGAGACCCGCAGGTTATACCGCAGGTCAGCACCGCGGGAGGCCCGCTGCCGTCCGCCGCCGCCGCCGCGCTGGCCGCCCATGAAGTCGCCAAAGAGGTCGTCGAACACGTCCGAAAAGGCGGAAGAGAAATCACCGCCGCCAAAGCCTTGGCCCTGACCGCCGCGCTGGCCGCCGCCCATGCCGTTTTCAAAGGCGGCATGGCCAAAGCGGTCATAGGCCGCCTTTTTCTCGGCGTCCTTCAGGACGTCATAAGCCTCGTTGGCTTCCTTGAACTGCGATTCGGCGTCCGGATTGTCGGAATTCCGGTCGGGGTGCAGTTCTTTGGCCTTCTTGCGAAAGCCCTTTTTGATTTCGTCTGCGGTGGCGCCCTTGGCCACGCCCAGAACGTCGTAATAGTCGCGTTTTGACATCGGATAACCCCATCTGCCTCAACGAAAATGGGCCGGTCCGGGGTTCGGACCGGCCCGCTATGGCCTGCGTATCAGGCGTTAGCGCTTGTCGTTGTCCAGGTCTTCGAATTCCGCGTCAACAATGTCGTCGTCAGCCGGGCTTGCGGCTTCGTCAGCGGCGGCAGGTTCTTCCTCGCTGTCTGCTTCGGCCTGCGCCTTGTAGATCGCTTCACCCAGCTTCATGGCGGATTCGGTGACGTTCTGGATGCCTGCCTTGATCTTCTCGGCAGTCGACTTTTCGTTCTCCAGGTCGTCCTTCAGCGCGGCAATGGCCAGTTCGATCACTTCGACGGTCGACGGGTCTACCTTGTCGGTGTGCTCTTCTACAGCTTTTTCGGTCGAGTGGATCAGGCTTTCGGCTTGGTTTCGGGCTTCGATCAACTCGCGGCGTTCCTTGTCCGCTTCGGCGTTCTCTTCGGCGTCTTTGACCATTTTTTCGATGTCGTCGTCCGAGAGGCCACCCGATGCCTGAATAGTGATCTGCTGTTCCTTGCCGGTCGCCTTGTCCTTGGCGCCGACCGACACGATGCCGTTGGCGTCGATGTCAAAGGTCACTTCGATCTGCGGCAGGCCGCGCGGCGCCGGCGGGATTTCCTCGAGGTTGAACTGGCCGAGCATCTTGTTGTCGGCAGCCATTTCACGCTCACCCTGGAAGCAGCGGATGGTTACGGCGTTCTGGTTGTCTTCTGCGGTCGAGAACACCTGGGACTTCTTGGTCGGGATAGTGGTGTTACGGTCGATCAGCCGGGTGAAGACACCGCCCAGGGTTTCGATGCCCAGGGACAGCGGGGTCACGTCGAGCAGCACCACGTCCTTGACGTCGCCCTGCAGAACGCCGGCCTGGATGGCGGCGCCCATGGCAACCACTTCGTCCGGGTTCACACCCTTGTGCGGCTCTTTGCCGAAGAATTTGGTGACTTCTTCAATGACGCGCGGCATGCGGGTCATACCGCCGACCAGAACCACCTCGTCGATGTCGCCTGCGGACAGGCCTGCGTCTTTCAGCGCGGCCTTGCACGGATCCATCGAGCGTTTGATCAGGTCGCCGACCAGGCTTTCCAGCTTGGCACGGGTCAGTTTCATCACCATGTGCAGCGGTTGACCCGAAGACGGGTCCATCGAGATGAACGGCTGGTTGATCTCGGTCTGCGATGTGGAGGACAGCTCGATCTTGGCTTTTTCAGCGGCTTCTTTCAGACGCTGCAGGGCCATCTTGTCCTTGGACAGGTCGACGCCGTTTTCCTTTTTGAACTGGTCCGCCAGGTAGTTGACGATACGCATGTCAAAGTCTTCGCCGCCCAGGAAGGTGTCGCCGTTGGTCGACTTCACTTCGAACAGGCCGTCGTCGATTTCCAGGATGGTGACGTCGAAGGTGCCGCCGCCGAGGTCATAAACCGCGATGGTTTGGGTTTCTTCTTTGTCGAGGCCATAGGCCAGCGCAGCCGCGGTCGGCTCGTTGATGATGCGCAGCACTTCGAGGCCCGCGATCTTGCCGGCGTCTTTGGTGGCTTGGCGCTGGGCGTCGTTGAAATAGGCCGGCACGGTGATTACAGCCTGGGTGACTTCCTCGCCCAGGTAGGATTCGGCGGTCTCTTTCATCTTACCCAGGGTGAAGGCAGAGATCTGCGACGGGGAGTATTTCTCACCCTTGGCTTCGACCCATGCGTCGCCGTTGCCGCCGTTGACGATGGAAAACGGAACCATTTTCTTGTCTTTGGCGACTGCGGCGTCGTCGAACCGGCGGCCGATCAGGCGCTTGACACCAAACACGGTGTTGTCGGGGTTGGTGACGGCCTGGCGTTTAGCCGGCTGGCCGACCAGGCGCTCATTGTCGGTAAAGGCAACAATCGACGGGGTTGTGCGTGCACCCTCGGCGTTT